>NZ_CDWTMO010000018.1:0-37153 GCF_977946435.1 Frankia sp. CgKIO3
CACCACCACCCGCCACGCCACCACCCGCCACACCGGAATCGGCCACCGCGCAGCCAACCGATCCGGGCCCAGGGGGACGGCGGCACCTGGAACGGCTGGAACGGGACGCGGGGAACGCCGTCATCCGGCACGTCGCGGAGGCGTATCGGCAGGAGTGGTCGTACTGGGACGATCGTCTGCACCCGGTCGACCGGCTGCTCGCCGCCTTGGGCGTCCCGCTGGGCATCTCCCTCAGCGACGCGGCGTACGACCCTCTCGTCGATCCGCTCGAGTCACCCACCGACCTCCGCGAGCTCGCCGCGCTACGTGACCTGTTGCACTGCAACCTGCTGCACTGCAACCTGCCGCAGCGCGGCGAGCCCGCCCGCTCTCCCCTCGGAGCGGTCGCCCCACGCCCACCCGGCCGCCGTACCGATGTCCTGGCCCGCGCGGCGAGCGACGTCACTCAGGCCATCACTCGACGGCTGGCCCCGGACGCCTACCAGAGCGACCATGACCGCGCTGCCTACGTCGACGCGGTGCACCGCGCGGTGACGACGATGCAGCGCGAGGTCGTGGAGATGTTGACCCGGCTGGTCGCGGGGCTCGCCGCGCTCGCGATCCCGGCGGCGGCCGCGGTAGACCCCGCCGTCTGGGCCGAGCGCCGCATCGATCTGATCCATCAGACTCTGCGGGCCCTCTTCGACCTGTTCGGCCTGCCCGAGGGCTTCGAGTTCGCCAGAGCCCTGGCAGACGAAGTGGTAACAGGCGCCGCGCCGACGGGTGGCGGGTCGCAGTGGCCCCCTGAGTCGGCCGCAGCGAAAGTCGTGCGCCTGCTGCGCGAAACCCATGCCCGAGGAGCCGATACGTTCCGGCTGCTCGTCCTCTACGCCCCGGGATGGCATACCGCCGAGGACATCCGCGATGACATCGCCTACGCGGGGGCCTACGCGGGGGCCTACGCGGGGGCCTCCCCGGTCGGGCCACCCGGCCAGCCCGCGTCGCGGGCCCCTGATGCGGAGGTGCTCGGAGCCGGTGCCCGCCCGTATTTCGATCGGTTGATCGCAGTCCAGGCCGCGTCGGGACGAGGCGACGGGCCGCTGACGCAGACCGTGCGGCGCATCGCCGGCCTCTACCTGCCCGGCGCGTCCCACGAACCCGGTCCGCCCGGAGCGCTCGAGAACGATCTACATGTCCTGGGTGCGGAGCTCACCGCCCGCATTTCGCCGACCTGGCCGGACGGTCCCGATCCGGCGATCGCATTCCTCCGGGCCTGCCGGCTTGGCCAGCTGAACGCGACCCGTGTCTTCGGGCTGCTGGTCCGACACGTTCCGAACTGGGACGACGCCTGGGATCTGCACGAAGCCATCCGCCGGGACGGTGCCCCGGGCCAGGGAACCGCCTATCCGGAGGAGGAGCCGTTGACGGATCCGAAGCTGGCCAGAGCGGCGGAGAGGTACTTCCGCCGAACAGTGCGGGGATCGGAGGCAGATCGCCCCTTCCCCGCCGACCTGGAACGCGTCGTGCGCCGACTGGTGGCGCTCTACCTCCCCGACGACCCGCGGCTGCGGGCCGCGAGCGAGCTGCCCGGCTTCGTCGAGAGCCAGGTGATCGCTGCGATCAGCCGACCCGCACCGCTCAGGCGCCGCCTGCTCCCGTGGCGCGCCAGAACCACCAGGCTCGCCATGACCGCCGTGCTCACCGTGACGTTGTGCCTAACCTTGGTAATCTTCATCACCGTGGTGCGCTGATGCGGCGGCGAACAATCACCGTCTCGCGCCCCCGACACGGGCCGTCACCGTTCACCGGAGGCATCCTTCGTGGCGTCACCGGAGGCATCCTTCGTGGCGCCCGCCTCGCGGCGGGGCCGCCCGGGCGCCGGCCCTACTCGGCCGCGCCCAAGTCTGGAACAATGCGCAGCACTTGTGTCGGTGTCGCGACACATACCCGGTCTCTTCTGAGTTGATGCCCTTAGGTATGAAGGAAAACGACTGGCGACACGTCCTACAGCGTGATCGTAATTGCTACGGCGAGGACGGAGGCCATGGGTAGCCCGCTGGTACCGATCATGCTCATTGTGGTGCTGCTGGTGGGTGGGCTGGTCTTCGTCATCCTCAACAACCGACCCGTCCGGCCCGGAGAGAACCAGCGACGCTCCCGTGGCCTCGACCATCAGCGCCACCGATACGGTACGGTGCCGATCCGTGACAGCTCTGACATCACCCCGCCCGACGGGATCGTCCCCGGCTTCGCCGAGCCGACGCCGGTCTCCTCGGCAACCGGTGCGACGGGCAACGCGGCGGACAGGTCAGCGGACAGCGCGAGCGGCGTCCCGGACGCAGGCGCGGCATGGGGAGGGGATGTGACCTCGCAGGTTTCCGTCGGCGGCGGTGAAGGCGACCGCGATCCCGAGTCCACCGGCTGGACGCCACCGCCCGCCGGTCAGCCGCACCTCGGGCCCGGTGCCTTCGGTGACGAACGGGCGGATGCCACCCGCTACTACGACCCGGCGACCGGCGACTATCCCCTCCCGCCACCCGGGGAACACGCGCCGGCTCCGCGCGGTGCCGAGCCGACCCGAACGGTTGAGGACACGCCGTGGGAGAGCTCCCCCACGGCGACGACCATCCCCGTGGCTCCGCCCACTCCCCCGAGGGGGCAGGCGGGCGATCTCATGGCGATCGAGCCGGAGCAGACGACGGCCGCCGCGCTGCGACTCGCCGCCGCGGGGCGCACCCGCCGGGGCAGACGCGGCGGTCCCAACGAGGACGCGTTCGTCGTCGTCGACGGGCTGCTGGCGGTATCGGACGGAGTCGGTGGCGAGGCTGCCGGCCAGATCGCGTCCACGCTGGCGGTCACCACGGTGGCGGGTTTCCGCCCGCAGTACGCCGAGGATCCGCTTGAGGGCCTGCGCAAGGCCGTGGAACGGGCGAACTGGGTGGTCCGGACCCGGGCTCGCGAGGAGCCGGCCTGGCTCGGCATGGCCTGCACGCTGGACGTCGTCATCCTCGGGCGCCAGCAGAGCACCGGCGAGTACCTCACCGTCGCGCACGTGGGTGACAGCTCGGTGTGGTTGCAGCCCGGCAAGGGACGGCCGCGGGCACTGACCACACCGCACGCGATCCGCAACGGTCCGTTGCTCAACGCCGTCGGGCTCGCTGACGAGATCGAGGCGGACATCTTCAGCGAGCCGGTCCGCGCCGGTGACCGGGTCGTTCTCGCCAGCGACGGCATCACCAAGGTGATGAGCCCGGAACAGCTCGACGGCCTGCTGAGCGCGCTGGGGCCCGAGCCGCCCGAACGGGCCGCGGACGCGCTCGTCGAGGCGGCCCTGCTGGCCGGTGCCCGGGACGACACCACCATCGTCGTCGCGGATCTGGTGTCCGAACCCGCCGCCCGGTGAGTTCGTCCGGTCACCCGGTCACCTGGACATCCGGTCACCTGGACACCCGGCGCCCGGCCCGGCGCCCGGACGTCCTAGAGGGGCTGAGACACCCACCCGCCGACAGCCGCCCCGAGAGGTCAGGAGACACGCTGACCGACCGGGCAGTCCAGGGCGCTGGCGCGGGTCAGGCCGTCGACGGACAGCCGGGCGGACAGGCGCACCGGTCCGGACGACTCGGTGAGAATGCCCGTCCAGCCCCCGGCCGCCCGGAAGACGCACGCCGTGCCCCCCGACAGCTGCCAGTAGGGGGTGTAGTGCACGAGCACCGTGGCGACCCCGGGCGCGTGGAAGTCGACCGCGACCGAACTCACCCCCAGTTCGGTGAGTGAGGCCGGTCCCTGTACCAGACCCGGGGAGTCGGTGACGAGCCACACCTTCCAGTGCGCGTTCTGCCAGGCGAGCTCGAGATAGGGCAGACCGGCCCGCAGCAGCCTGGCCTCGGCGACCGCGGAGGGATCCAGCTCGACGTCGGGGAGGGCGACGTAGCGGATGCCGCGGGCGAGCAGCCACTCGTGGTAGGTCTCGGCGTTCAGTGTGCCGTCGTAGAACAGCGCGTTGTACTTGCTGTCGAGCTGGCGCAGCCAGCCGCGGGCTATGGGTACGGACGGGGCGACGAAGCGCGCCTCCCAGTGGGCCCGGGTAAAGGGAATCTCCACCCGCCCGGCCGGCACCGGCGCGCCGCGGTCGAGGTAGTCGAGGAGCTCGGTGTAGTAGGCCTTCGACCCGGACGGATCGCCGTGGACGAGCAGCGCCCCGTGCACCGGCCCGATCTGCCAGCCGATCAGCGGGATCGCCGCGACCGCGAGGACGCGGCGGCGTTCGGCGAGCAACAACGCCGCGGCGGGGCCGGCGAGCAGCGTCGCCGGTCGGGTGATGTTCCCGCCGACCTGGGTGGGCACGAAGAAGAAGACCACTGCCGCGGCCGCCCAGAGCAACAGGCCGTGCCGGATGGGCCGGATGAGCCGGGCGTGCCCGGGCACGATGAGCAGGCCGACCGCGATGAGGGTCAACAGCGACAGGAAGGTGACCGCGGGAAAGGGCTGGTACCCGTCCTCGGGAAACGCGAGCGCGACGATGATGCCGGATCCGGCGCCGACGAACGGGAGCGCGCGGCGCCATCCGATCGTCGGCAGCAACGCGAGGCCGACGAGCAGCACGAAGCCGCCGGCCAACGGAGACGCCAGCGACGACAGGACCGCGCCGATCCAGGTCAGCTTCGTGTGCCGTTCCCGCGCGCCGACCAGCGCCAGCGCACCGAAGGCCATCCCGAGAGCGAACGGCATGCGGCCCACGACGAGGTTCGCCACCGTCGAGACCGCGAACCAGACAAGGACCAGATCATGCCCGGCCCGCCGGCCAGGACCGCGGAGCAACCGGATCACGATCATCGTCGAGGCGACGCAGGAGATCGCGCCGAGCGGCTGTACCCCGACAAGCGCACCGAGCGGGGGGAACAGCACACTGTAGCCGGGGATGGTGTGACCGCCGTACCACTGATCGTCCCAGAGCACCACTCCGCCGTGCCGGAACAGCCAGACCCGGTACTCCTGGGCGGGGGTGTCCGGACCGGTGATGCCAAGACCGATGCACAGCAGGCAGAGCGCGGCGGTCAGAATCCAGGGCCAGCGGCGAACCGCCACGACGACGGCGAGAACACCCCGCACGAACGGTCCGCGGTGCCGCGGCGGCTCGAGGGCGATGGAAGGGGTCTGGGGCAGTGTGGCCACGCGAGGCTCCGACCCGGGGTGCCCGGGCCCACCCGTCGCCGGGGCGGTCGACGCCGCCCGCCCCCCCGAGATGGCGTCAGGCGAGGGACCGGGGGTCGCGAGCGTTGTCACCCGCGACCCCCCCACGCACCGACGACAGTCCATCCGCCGTCTCCGACCGGTCATCCCCCGACAGCTTGCCCCGCAGGCGGCGTCAGGCCACGCCCGTCCCGTCCGGACCAGGCAGCGGCCGGCCCCGACCTGCCGGCATCCGGGCCCCGACCAGGGTGACCCTGCTGGTCCTCGCCGGTGGCGGCGCCGCGGCCGTGGCCATGGTGAGCGAGGGTCGGCTCGGTTCGCGCGATCCGCACACGACCGACCCTTCCTCCTGGTGGGGCATTCTCCCATCGGCGGCCCCGTCGGATACCGCAAGGGGCGTCTTGGCCGGCTTGGCGGCCCTGGGTATCATCACTCTGTGTCTGTGCTGGGGCGGGCTTGTGCGCGCGACGATCGCCGGCCGCACCCCCCCGCGGGCCGCCCTCGCGGCAGTGATCGTCTGGAGCCTCCCGTTCGCGGTGGGCCCGCCGCTGTTCAGCCGGGACATCTACGCCTACGCCGCTCAGGGTGAGCTGGCGAGGCTCGGCCTGGATCCGGCGACACACGGCGTCTCCGCCCTGCTGACCGCTGAGGGCTCGGGCTCGGCGTTCGTCCGGGCCGTCGACCCCCGGTGGTGGAACACCCATGCGCCCTATGGCAGTGCCGCGGTCGCCGTGGAGAAGAGCGCCGCGGCCCTCGGCGGCGGGCCGGCCGGGACGGTCACGCTGCTCAAGATAGTCGCGATCCTCGCAACGATCGCGATGGTCGTCCTGACGCTACGGCTCGCCGGACCGGAGCCGGGCCGACGGGCCCTGGTCATGGTGCTCGTCGCGGCCAATCCGGTCGTCGTCGTGCACCTGATCGGCGGAGCCCACCTCGACGCAACGGCCGCGGCGCTGCTCGTGGCGGCGCTGGTGGTGGACCGCCGACGGCTCGTCTCGGCACCGGCGTCCGGCCCGGAGGGAAAAAGCACGCCGACGGCTCGGCAGGCCGCGCTCGGCGCCGCCGCGACGGCGCTGGTCGGCGTGGCCGGAAGCGTCAAGGCAACCGCCCTCCTCGGCGTCGCCTGGCTGGTGTTGGCGCATCTGCGGGCCGCCCGGCCGGCGCGACGCCCGATCCGCGCCGGCGCCGTGCTGCTCGCGGCCGATGCCGCCGCGGTCGCGCTCGCCGCGGGGCTGAGCATGGTGGCTGGCGGCTTCGGTCCGACCTGGATCCACGCGTTGTCCACGTCGGGCGCCCTGACCACGGGGATCGCACCAGCCTCGATTCTCGCCGCGGCGGTCGACGGGGTCGGCGGCATGCTTGGTCCGGTCGGCCGCCATCCGTCCGGCGCCGAAACGCAGCGGGCGACTCGGGCCCTGTGCCTGGCCGGCGCGACGCTGGTGGTGGCCTGGCTCGCCCTGCGCGCATGGCGGGACCGGGGCGGGTACACCGGCGGGGGTTCGCCCGGTTCCGGCGGGAACGAGCCCGGCGGGAACGAGCCCGGCTCGGGCACCGGCCGTCGGCACGACCTGATCGTGCTCGGCTACGGCGGGCTGGCGGTGGCGCTCGGCAGCCCGGTGCTCTACCCCTGGTACCTCGCGCTGTGCCTGCCGGCACTCGCGGTCGCCGTGGCCCTCGCCCGGTCAACCCCGCCGGCGCCCCACCCTGGAACGGCGCCCCACCCCGGGACACCGGGGATGCAACCACGCCGCATGAGGCGCCTCGGGGCAGCCATCGAACGGATCGTCGGGGGGTTCGGGGGGTGGACCACCGCCCTGGTGGTCGTCACGTCGGCCTGGCTGTGCCTGACGACCCTCGCGCCGCTCGCCGCGACCTGGCGGCTGCTTGGGCGCGCCGAGACGTCCCTGGCCGTCATCGGCTGCGCCGGCCTTGCGGCCGCGGGAACGGTCATCACGCTGGTCGTGATCCGGCGGCGGCACGCCACGCCCACCCGCAGACGGCGACCAGTCCGACGTTGCGGACTACCAGGACCAGGCTCATCATGATCCGTCCCTGGACGACGTCGTTGTACCGCCACGGATAGACGACCTGGGAGAGCACGACGCAGATCAACAGCAGCGCCACCCACCGCCACGACGGTCCACCGGCCGGGACGGTCAGGCCACCGGAGCCGGCGGGCCGGGCCATCGCGATCCAGACCGCGACGAGCGCCATGATCCACACGAGGTACTGCGGGCTGAGCACGCGGGCGGTCACGACCACGACAAGCAACAACGCGAGTGTGCGCCCCACGAGCACACCGGCCCGGCCCACGCCGTCCGCCGCCGCGGGCGGACGCGCCCACCCCCACCACCACAGGGCCGAAATGACGATCACTACGATCTCGGTCAACGAGCATGCAGTGGCCACGCTGCGGGCCAGCGGGGTGTCGAACTGGAGCGAACCGTAGGAATAGCCGGGTGCCGTTCCATGGCCGAGCATGTGGGCGACGACGAACGGCGTCGCGGCCACCGCCTCCACCTGTAGTCCGCGGGCCTGCTGCGCGCCAAGAAACCCGAACGCGTCCCGCCACCACCCGGTGACCGCGAACAGCGCCGCGAGCCCCCCGACGGCGCACAGGACGCCGGCGGCAAGACGTAACCAGTCCGGCGAGGGCGCCGGGAATCGGCCAGTGGGCCGGCCAGTGGGCCGGCCGGGGGGCAGATCGGGGGACCGATCGGGGGACGCCGACCGACCCGGAGACCGGAGCGGCGGACGGGACAGGGCGATCAGCAGCAGGACCGGCCAGATCTTGAGCAGCGCGCCCGCGGCGAGATGAAATCCCGCCCGGCCGGGCCGGCCCGCGGCGAGCGCGAGCACGGCCGCGACCGCCGCCGCGGCCGGCAGCAGATCGAAACGGGCCAGCGCCACCGGTCCCAGCGCGGTGAGACCGGCCACCCAGAACCCTGCCGCCGGGACCGAGCGACGCACCAGCGCGGCGGTCAGGACGGCGTCGACGGCCACCATCATCCCAATGAACACCGCTCGATAGGGCAATCCCAGATAGGCGTGAGTTACGTCGGGCAACACGAACACAACTGCCGCGCCCGGCGGATACTGCCAGCGGTCGTCACCGGTGGGCATCCCCTCGCCGCGACCGAGCCCGCGGCCCCACTCCGCATAGATGTGTAGATCGCCGAGCACGCTCTGCTGCATGCCGAACGCCTGGTCGGTCACCACCAGGATGACGAGGACGGCACGGCTGACCAGCCACCATGCCCAGAGGCGCCGGGCTGACCGGTCAGGGGTGCCGGCTCCGGGGCGGGCGAGCGCGGCCAGCCGTCCGGGTGCGGACAAAGCCGGCCCCCCGGCCCGCCGCGGCACCGGGAGGCGGCTCGACGGGTCCGCGCGCACGCTCGCGACCGTACCCGGAGGTGCCTGGTGGGCGATGGCGCGCCCTGCGCGCACCCGACAGACGGCATCTCCCGTCACCTATTGTTTGCGCCATATCGAGTCACCACCGCGGCGCGCAACGGAGCGCGCCGTGGCCGGCGGACCGGGCGGCGCGTTCGGCGGCGAAGGGTGGCTCGAAACGCGCCGCGGAGGTGCCTGTGATCCTCGGATCCGGCTCAGCATGGGACACGGCCTGCGTTCAACTGGCGAACGCGGCTCGTCATCTGGGCCTTGACGACGGTATGCACGACCTGCTCCGCACGCCCCGCCGGGCGATCACCGTCAGCGTTCCGCTACAGCGCGACGACGGTCAGCTGACCGTGCTGACCGGCTATCGCGTCCAGCACAACCTCGCCCGTGGCCCGGGCAAGGGGGGATCCGCTTCCACCCCACCACCGACCTCGACGAGGTCAAGGCGCTGGCGATGTGGATGACCTGGAAGTGCGCGCTGATGGGGATCCCCTACGGCGGGGCCAAGGGTGGCATCGCGGTGGAACCGGCGATGCTCTCCCTACCGGAACGCGAACGCCTGACCCGGCGCTACGCCGCCGAACTCGTCCCGTTGATCGGACCGGAGAAGGACATCCCGGCACCGGATGTGGGCACCGACGAGCAGACCACGGCCTGGATCATGGATACCTACTCGGCGCACACCGGGTACACCGCCACCGGCGTGGTAACCGGCAAGCCGCTGTCCATCGGCGGTTCCGCCGGTCGGGCCGGGGCGACCAGCCTGGGGGTGCAGCTTTCGGTGTTCGCCGCGCTGCGCGAGACCGGGCGCGACCCGCACGCGATGACAATCGCGGTCCAAGGCTTCGGCAAGGTGGGGGCGCTCGCGGCCCAGTACCTGCACGACGCCGGTTGCACTGTGGTCGCGGTCTCGGACGCGAAGGGCGGGATCTACAACCCGCAGGGACTCAACCCGGCCGCCCTCATCCGCTATCTCGCCGACGGCGCGGAGACGGTCGTCGGCTATCCGGGAACCGACACGATCACCAACGACGAGCTCCTGGAGCTCGACGTCGACGTGCTCGTCCCCGCGGCGCTGGAGGGCGTCATCACGGTCGAGAACGTCGACCTGGTCCGCGCGCCGATCATCGTCGAGGGCGCCAACGGCCCGGTGACCGCCGAGGCCGACCAGGTCCTGGACGACCGGGGCGTCCTGGTGGTGCCGGACATCCTCGCCAACGGCGGCGGGGTGGCGGTCTCGTACTTCGAGTGGGTGCAGGACATCCAGGCATATTTCTGGTCCGAGGACGAGGTCAACGACCGGCTCCGGGCGCTGATGGACCGCGCGTACCGCGAGGTCTCCCTGCTGGCCACGACCCAGAAGATCAGCATGCGCAGCGCCGCGCACGTCATCGGGGTCGGCCGGGTGGCCGACGCCCACCAGACCCGGGGTCTGTATCCCTGACCGGCAGCCCTGACCGGCGGTCATGAGCGCCGCGCGCGCCCCGGGCGGCGCGGCGGTCGCGCCCCGGGGCCCGGCAGCCCTGGGGCCGGCAGCCCTGGGGCCGTCGCCGCCTGCGCGACCGCGGCGGCGACCGCCAGCAGCGTGTCGCGATCGTCCGCCGGAGCGGACCGGTTGCGGCGCCGATGCCCGCACCGCTCGCAGACGTGCGTGATGACCAGATCGTGCGTACGGCTCTCCACCGCGACCGGCCGCATCACACCGCCGCACCGCGCCGCCCGATCGCCGGGGTTGACGTCGACGTGCCGCGACGACAGACAGGACGGGCAGTGGTTGGTGTACCCGTCACCACGCACGGCCGTCCCGCAGACCAGGCAGACGAAGTCCTCGGTGGTGCGGGTGAAGCGCCGGCTCACCGGCCAAGAGTAGGTCACCACACGGCGTGCCCCGCCTGCCCGGAGGCCAATCGGTGCCAATCGGTGCCAATGACAGCCAATCGGGGCGCTCTGACCTGGCCGGAACTCTGACCTGGCCAGGACCAGGTGGGAGCCTCCCGCGAGCGTCTCATCAGATCCGCGTCGGGCGGCCGGACCGCGGGCGGAACGTGTGTCGCCAGAGACGCCGAGGATGTCGGACCCACGGGGTGAAATAGTGGGCGGCGCACCATACCGGGCGTGGTACGTCGGCGCACTATCGCGCCCATCGTCCCGGATGCGTCCCGAGGAGGTCCCGCTGTGGAGGCAGCACACCCTCTACCGCCCGAGAGCCTGCCGCCCGAGAAACCAGCGCGGGCGGACGTCCCACCCAACGAACTGTCCGATCGCGACCGTCGCATGTTGCGCTTCGAGCAGGGTTGGTGGCGTCACCCGGGAGCCAAGGAGGAGGCGATCCGGGCCGAGTTCGGGCTGTCATCAACACGCTACTACCAATTGTTAAACCGGGTGATCGATTCGGAAGCCGCGCTGATAGCCGATCCGATGCTGGTCCGCCGGCTGCGCCGGCTGCGGGAGCAACGTCGGGCGGCCCGATCCGGCCGACGTGACCGGGCCGAGGGGTAAGACCACGCATGACACCTGCCACGAACGCACCGCCGCGGCGTCCCCACCGGCGGCGCCCGGACCGGCTCCACACCCTCGGCGCGGGCGTCGTCGCGGTTCTCGCCGTACTCGCGGGCATCCTGGTGGTCAATCTGCTGAACGGCCCGTCCGACGCGGACGGCTCCACCACCCAGGTCGCGGCCCCGACGCACTCGGCGCAGCCGGGCACGGACCAAGCCGGCGGCGGCCGGACCACTCCGGCCCCATCGCCGCACCGCGCGGCGGCCACGTCCCCGGCCCCCGGCCCGGGGGCCACGAAGACAGCGCCGGCGTCCCTGGAACCGACGCCGGCGCCGTCCGCGTCCACCGCGACGAAGCCGCCGGCCCCGCCGGGACCGAAGGCCACGGCCCCGGTGGTCGTCCTGAACAACTCGCGGGTCGCCGGGCTCGCCGAGGTGGCCGCCAAGCAGGTCGAGTCGGCCGGGTTCCGGGTCGAGCGGGTGGGCAACTACCAGTCGATCTACAACGTCCCGGTGACGACGGTCTTCTACGACGCCGACGCCGCCCGAGCCCTGAAGGAGGCGATGCCGGGCATCGAGAGCATCGTGCCCCAGTCGAAGACCAGAATCGTCTCCACCGACGCACTGATCCTGATGATCACCCGCGACTTCCCCGCCCGCCCGGAAAAATGATCACTTGACCGCCGCGCCACGCTCCTCACCGGCGCCCGACCACCTCGCCCCGTGACCGAGGAAGGCCCAGTGACCGAATCCGCGCCACACAGCCCATCCGCCCCCCGCACACCCGCCGGGGGCGCTGGACTCGCCGCCCTGCTCACCGCGCCCGAACGCGCCCTGATCGCCCTCGACTACGACGGCACCCTCGCTCCGATCGTCCCGCGGCCGTCGGACGCCGTCCCGGCGCCGGGGGCGATGGAGGCGCTGCGCCGGATCTCCCATGAGGTCGGCACCCTCGCCGTCATCACCGGACGGCCGGTGGACTCGCTGCTGGAACTGACCGGGCTGGAGAAGATCCCCGACTTCGGGAACCTGATCATCCTTGGCCAGTACGGACTGCAGCACTGGGACTCGGGCAGCCGCGCGATCAGCAGTCCCGAGCCGCTGCCCGGGGTCGCCGCGGTCCGCGCGGCGCTGCCCGAACTGCTCCGCGACGCCCCGGTCGGCACCGCCGTCGAGGACAAGCACCAGGCGCTGGTGGTACACGTGCGGCGCACCGCCGATCCGGACTCGGCGCTCGCCGCGCTCACGCCGGCGTTGACGGCCCTAGCTGAAGACCATGGGCTGGAGGCGGCGCCGGGCAAGCGAGTGCTGGAACTGCGTCCGCCCGGGCACGACAAGGGCGGTGCGCTGCGCGAGCTCATCGCGGCCCGCCAGGCGCGCTCGGTGCTGGTCGCCGGGGACGACTACGGCGATCTGCCGGCATTCGAGGCCGTCGACGAGCTACGGGCGGGCGGGCTGCCCGGTATCACCGTGTGCAGCGACAGCCCGGAGGTCCCGGACGTGATCCGCGAACGCGCCGACCTGGTCGTGGGCGGGCCCGCCGGGATGGTCGCCCTGCTGGAGGTGCTGGTCGAGCGGCTCAGCGGCTGACCGCTCGTGCCCTCTTCGCTCATCCCCATAGGGCGCGCTCAGCCCGCCCCCCGGGGCTCACCCCACCGGCATCCCTAAGCCAACGGCATTTCCGTGAGACATCTGTCGCCGATTCGTGAGCCTCCACCGCCAGACAAGACGATCTTGATGGACCGGCGTACAGGGCTGAGCGGATGGCCTACTCTCCGCAGTGTGCGTCGGATGCCGGGAGCCGAGGAAGACACCCTGCCGCGGCTGTGGCCGACTGGCACCGCGCGGGTGCTGGTCGCCTCCAACCGGGGGCCGGTGGCGTTCGCCGTCGGGGACGACGGGAAGCTGCGGATCCGGCGGGGCGCCGGCGGCCTCGTCAGTGGCCTCAGCCGGGTGGCGGCCGACGACTGTGACGGTCCGATGGCGTGGGTGTGTGCCGCCCTCAGTGACGCCGATCGCCGGGCAGCGCGTTCCGCGCCCGCCGGCCGCCTCGATCTCGCCGGCCACGACACCGGCGGCGCCGCCGTCCGGATGCTCGACGTCGACCAGGTCGTCTTTGACCGCGCCTACAACGCAGTCGCGAACCGCACGCTCTGGTTCATCCACCACCTGCTCTACGCGCCGGCGTCGCAGCCGGTCTTCGGCCCGGCGTTCCGCCGCGACTGGGAAGCGTACGAGACCTACAACGAGATGTTCGCCCAGGCCCTCGCGCACGAGGCCGCCCCGGGCGCCTCGGTGCTGATCCAGGACTACCACCTGACCCTGGTCGCCGCCCGGCTGCGGGCGCTGCGGGCGGACCTGCGGATCGCCCACTTCAGCCACACTCCCTGGGCACCGCCGGAGTACTTCCGGATACTCCCGGACGACGTCAGCGAACAGATCCTGCGCGGCATGCTCGGCGCCGACCGGCTCGGGTTCCTCACCGACGCCTGGGCCGACGCGTTCCAGGAATGCTGCCGCGACCTCCTCGGACTGCGGATCGAGCGGCGGGCGGTGACCGTCGGGACGGCCGGGCCGGGACGGGAAGCCGGGCGGCACCGGACGGTGCGGATCGGGGTACATCCGCTCGGCGTCAACGCGGACGAGCTGCGCGGCCGGGCCGCCGCCACCGACGTGGCCGCCCGGGCCGCCGAGCTGGTCGACCTGGCCAGCGGGCGGCGGCTCATCGTCCGGGTCGACCGCACCGAGCTGTCCAAGAACATCGTCCGCGGTCTCGACGCCTACCGGGAGCTGCTGCGCACCCGTCCGGAATGGCGCGGCAAGGTGATGCACCTGGTCTGCGCCTACCCGTCACGGCACGATCTGCCGGAGTACCGGGAATACACCGCCGCGGTGCAACGCCTAGCCGCGGAGATCGAGGACGAGTTCGCCACGGACACCTGGCTGCCGCTGCGGCTGGAGATCACCGACGACTGCCCCCGGTCGATCGCGGCCCTCTCGCTCGCGGAGGTGCTCGTCGTCAACCCGATCCGGGACGGCATGAACCTCGTCGCCAAGGAGGGGCCGATCGTCTCGATCAGGGATGCCTCCTCGTGCTCTCCCGGGAGGCCGGAGCCTGCGCGGAGATGGGCACGGCGGCGCTGGTCGTCAACCCGTTCGACATCCAGGCGACCGCGCGGGCTCTGCACACCGCCCTGACGATGCCCGCCCCCGAGCGGCGCCGGCGCGCCGAGGAGCTGGCCGCCGTCGCCGGGCGGCTGCCGCCCCAGCTCTGGTTCACCGACCAGCTGCACGCCCTCGCCGCCGACCGGTGGCCGTCCGGTCTGCCCTGCCGGTGCCGAACGTCGACGCGCGGACGGCGTTCAGGCGGACCGCGTTCAGGCGGCGACGGCCGCTCGCACCGCGCTGGCCCAGCCGGCGCCGACCGGGCCCGCCTCGACCGTGACGTTGTCGTACCGCGCCAGCAAGGCGGCGATGTCCGGGTGCCGCACCGCGTTCGCGACCAGGTGCATCCGCCCGACATGGGGAGCCATGGCCAGGTCGCTGGCGGAATCGCCGATGGCGATCGCCTCGGCCGGTGACACCCCGCGCCGCTTGAGGTCGTAGGCGACCGCGTCCCCCTTGCCCACACCGTCCGGGACCAGATGGTAGACATGCGGATTCACTCCGAGATCAGGCATGTGGACCGGCGAGATCAGCCCGTTGTCGCGCATGCTCAACCAGGGGAACCCGGTCTCGGCGAGCCAGCCGTCGACCTCCGACACCTCGATCTTCCCGCGAAGCATGACGTCGACCTCCCGGCCGGAGTGCGAGGGGGTGTGCAGCTCCAGCCGCCCGGGGTAGCGCTCGACCATCCGGTCGAGCAGGTACTCCGGTACCTGGTCGAAGTCGGGCGGCATCGCGCCGCGCAGGATCTCGCTGTCGCGCCCCTCGTTCCAGCCGACGATCGCGCCGAGCTCCCCGATGAACCCGTCCGCGCCGAAGATCGCTGCGGCCTCGAGAAGCTGCGGACGGGTACGCCCGCTGACCAGGACCAGCGCAACGCCGGCGCCGTGCAGCTCGGCGAGCGCACGAGCCGGCTCCAGGGTGATCGCTCCCCCCTCCGCCCGGAAGAAACAACCCTTGGGACCGACCATCGTGCCGTCAAGATCGGTATAGACGACGCGGATACTCACTGTTACAGACTCCCTGGCTCTGGCGTGATCGGGTCGATCTCCGGGCATGGGGGCGCGCGCGGCCGGTGCGAGCGGGCAGGACCCGCCCGCACCGGTGAGACCACACCGAGAAACCTCCGACCGACCCATATCATGTCCACAACCAGAGGCAACACCGGTGCACGACCACCCGCGCACGGTCTACGGTCTCGCGCACGGTCTACGGTCTACAGTACGGACAGACAACTTCATCTGGCTCATCCAGAGGGGCAGAGGGAACGGCCCAGCGAAGCCCCGGCAACCACCCGCATCCCGTGCGCGGCAGGTGCTAATTCCGTCCTGGTGGCAGACTGCCCCGGGAAAGATGAGGAGCTTCTTCATGACACTCGCGCCCGAGCGTGCCACCGGTCCCGCCCTCGACGTCGCGAACCCCGCGGTCTCGCTGTCCTGTCGGCACTGCGGCGCCACCTACCCGCTGTCCCCTACGCATGTGTGCGTGGAATGCTTCGCTCCCCTGGAAATCGCCTACGACCCGGACCTGCTGGCTCGAGTGACCCGAGAGTCCATCGAACGCGGTCCGGCGAACCTGTGGCGTTATGTCGGGCTGCTGCCCGCCGGGCATGACCCGGCGCGGCGGGTCTCCCTCGGGGCCGGCTGGACGCCGCTGCGCCCGGCCCCGCGGCTCGCCGCGGAGCTGGGGATGAAGACGCTCTATATCAAGGACGACAGCGCCAACCCCACCCATTCTTTCAAGGACCGGGTCGTCTCCGTGGCGCTCACCGCCGCCCGCGAGCTGGGCTTCACCACGGTCGCCTGCGCCTCGACGGGCAACCTCGCGCAGTCGGTGGCGGCGCATGCGGCCGGTGCCGGGCTGCGCTCGGTGGTGCTCGTACCGCACGACCTCGAGGCCGGCAAGACGGTCTCCACCGGGGTGTACGGCGGGACGCTGGTCGCCATCCAGGGCAACTACGACGACGTGAACCGGTTGTGCAGCGAACTGGCCGGGGAGTACGAGTGGGCGTTCGTCAACGTCAACGTCCGCCCCTTCTACGCCGAGGGGTCCAAGACGCTCGGCTACGAGGTCGCCGAGCAGCTCGGCTGGCGGCTGCCCGAGCAGGTCGTCGTGCCGATCGCCTCCGGCTCGCTACTGACAAAGATCGACAAGGCCTTCGGTGAGCTCGGCCGGCTCGGCCTGGTCGAGCCGGCGCCGTACAGGGTGTTCGGTGCGCAGGCGGCCGGCTGCAACCCGGTGGCCGCCGCGTTCGCCCGCGGCGTCGAGACCGTCGCCCCGGTCCGGCCCACCACAATCGCCAAGTCGCTGTCGATCGGCAACCCGGCCGACGGCCCCTACGCCCTCGACGTGGCTCGGCGGACCGGCGGGGCGATCACGGACGTGACCGACGAGGAGATCATCGACGGGATCCGGCTGCTCGCCCGCACCGAAGGCGTCTTCGGCGAGACGGCCGGTGGCGTCACCGTGGCCACTCTGCGCAGGCTGCTGCGCGAGGGGCTGCTCGACCCGGCCGCCGAGACCATCCTCTACAACACCGGCGACGGGCTGAAGACGCTTGACCCCCTCGTCGAGACGGGCGGACCGACCGCGACGATCAAGCCGTCGCTGCGCGCCTTCGAGGCCGCCGGCCTCGGCGACGACTGACTCGGGCGCAGCACAGCCCGGCACAGCGCATTCGACGAACTTCGTGGACCACGCCGGACCAACGGAAGAGCCACGGACGACGGCGAGGCGCCGCGGGGGGATCGGAGCCGGGCACGCGGAACCATGGGTCAGCTTGCACTCACTCGTGCCGAGTGCTAAACAAGAGCTGGCACTCTCGTCTAGGGAGTGCCAAGGCTGAAACGGCGAGGCTGCCCGATCCGCGCTGTGTCCGAGGTGCATCACCCGGGTCCGGAGCAGGCGGGAGCCGTCCGTCGCGGGCGTCGTTAGGGCCAGGCCATCGAACCTGCCATCCCACTGGGAGGACCCAGAAACCATGCCGAAGATCATTGCCTTCGACGAGGAGGCTCGGCGCGGCCTGGAGCGCGGCATGAACCAGCTGGCCGATGCGGTCAAGGTCACGCTCGGGCCGAAGGGCCGCAACGTCGTGCTGGAGAAGAAGTGGGGCGTACCCACGATCACCAACGACGGTGTGAGCATCGCCAAGGAGATCGAGCTCGAGGACCCGTACGAGAAGATCGGCGCGGAACTCGTCAAGGAAGTCGCGAAGAAGACCAACGACGTCGCGGGTGACGGCACCACCACCGCCACCATCCTGGCCCAGGCCCTGGTGCGCGAGGGTCTGCGCAACGTGGCCGCCGGCGCCAACCCCCTCGGGCTGAAGAAGGGCATCGAGGTCGCGGTCGAGCGCGTCTCCGAGGAGCTGTCCAAGCAGGCCAAGGAGGTCGAGACCAAGGAGCAGATCGCCTCCACGGCGTCCATCTCCGCGGGTGACTCGGCCATCGGCGGCCTCATCGCCGAGGCGCTGGACAAGGTCGGCAAGGAAGGCGTCGTCACCGTCGAGGAGAGCAACACCTTCGGCCTCGAGCTCGAGCTCACCGAGGGTATGCGCTTCGACAAAGGCTACATCTCGCCGTACTTCGTCACGGACGCGGACCGTCAGGAAGCCGTCCTGGACGACCCGTACATCCTGATCGTCAACAGCAAGATCTCCGCGGTCAAGGACCTGCTCCCGCTACTGGAGAAGGTCATGCAGACCGGCAAGCCGCTGGCGATCATCGCTGAGGATGTCGAGGGCGAGGCGCTGGCCACCCTGGTCGTCAACAAGATCCGCGGCACCTTCAAGAGCGTCGCGGTGAAGGCCCCCGGCTTCGGTGACCGCCGCAAGGCGATCCTGGGCGACATCGCCATCCTGACCGGTGGTCAGGTCATCTCCGAGGACGTCGGCCTCAAGCTCGAGAGCACCTCGCTCGACCTGCTCGGCCGTGCCCGGAAGATCGTTGTCACCAAGGACGAGACGACCGTCGTCGAGGGTGCCGGCGACCCCGACCAGATCGCCGGTCGGGTCAGCCAGATCCGCAACGAGATCGAGAAGTCGGACTCGGACTACGACCGCGAGAAGCTCCAGGAGCGGCTCGCGAAGCTGGCTGGCGGCGTCGCCGTCATCAAGGTCGGCGCGGCCACCGAGGTCGAGCTCAAGGAGAAGAAGCACCGCATCGAGGACGCGGTGTCCAACGCGAAGGCCGCCGTCGAGGAGGGCATCGTCGCCGGTGGTGGCGTCGCGCTGCTCCAGGCGTCGATCACCGCCTTCGAGAAGCTGGACCTGTCCGGCGACGAGGCGACCGGTGCCAACATCGTCCGGCTCGCGCTCGAGGCGCCCATCAAGCAGATCGCCTTCAACAGCGGTCTCGAGGGCGGCGTCGTGGTCGAGAAGGTCCGCAACCTGCCGACCGGCCACGGCCTGAACGCGGCCACCGGCGAGTACGTCGACCTGATCGGCACCGGCATCATCGACCCGGCCAAGGTCACCCGCTCCGCCCTGCAGAACGCCGCGTCGATCGCCGGCCTGTTCCTCACCACCGAGGCCGTCATCGCTGACAAGCCGGAGAAGAACCCGGCCCCGGCAGTCCCGGGCGGCGGCGGCGACATGGACTTCTAGTCCAATTCGTCACCTGCTGTACCCTGCACCACCGTCTGGCCGAGGGCGGCTCCGGTTCTCCCGGGGCCGCCCTCGTGCGTTCGCCCGTGCATCACAGCCGAGGCTCCGACGGCTACCCCAGGAAGCTCGCCGAAGGCGAGCTGACGGAAACCCCGCCTCCACCCTGATGCCAGGGGTCCCCGCACTGCGCCGAAGGCCCCGTGCGGGGCAAGGCTCGCCCCCGCGGACGGGAGGTTCCGCGAGGGCGAGCTCTCCGGCGTGGGAGCGGGCGCCGCTCGGGACGGAGCGAACGCCGGAAGGCACTCCCAAAGGCGATCTTTCCAAGAACGCTCTTCTCGGCCGCCATCGACGGCGATCAAATTACCAGCGGGTAATCCAAGAGACAAGAGCTTTATGTCACTCCTTTTGAACAATTCGAAGGTCACCTTCGTTAGACTTCGACCTTTTACCGCGACACGGACAATTAACGCATGCCAGCTTTAGACAGCGGCCACGGCGACAGGCACGATAGCCCTCGTGGTTCAGGCCCCCGCACAGCCGCGCTCCCATCGCCCCTCGATGACCGTTCCCACTCCCCCGGTCACCGTGGAAGATCTCGACACAGGCGGACATGATGACGCTCGGTTCGAACTCCTGGACGGCTTGTGCGTCCTGCGACCATGGCCGACACCGCTGCGGGCCCGCGTCACGGCGCGCCTGGTCCGGATCCTGGCGGGCACGGCCTCCTCCGGAGCTCAGATCCTGCCGGCCGGGATCGGGGTGGAGCTGTCCCCCCGCAGTCTGCTCGTGCCGGATGTCGTGGTAGCGGCGAGCGGTGACACCGGCCGTCGGCTCCGGGGCACCCCGTCCCTCGTCATCGAAGTGGCCGACGCCAGCACCCGGCGCTACAACCGCACCCTCAAACTCGATCTCTACCGGCAACGCGGCGTGCCGTCCTGCTGGCTGATCGACCCGGACACCGCCACCATCGAGGCGTACGACCTGGTCGCCGATGCGTACCTCGCCACCCGCACGGTCAGCGGGAAGGAGACCTTCACCGCCACTCAGCCCTTTCCGGTGGCGATCCAGCCGGCCGAGCTAATCGACCCGCCCGACTCGGAGTGATGGCGCGACCCCGACCGCTACCCCAGGACGTCGTCGGCGTCGACGATGGTGTAGGCGTAGCCCTGCTCGGCGAGGAATCGCTGGCGGTGTGCCGCGTACTCCTGGTCGAGGGTGTCGCGGGCCACCACCGTGTAGAAGTGCGCCGTGCGGCCGTCGGCCTTGGGGCGCAGCACCCGACCGAGCCGCTGGGCCTCCTCCTGGCGGGAACCGAACGTGCCCGAGACCTGCACGGCCACCCCGGCCTCCGGCAGGTCGATGGAGACATTCGCGACCTTGGAAACGACCAGTGTGGTGATCTCCCCGGTCCGGAACGCTTCGAATAGCCGCTCCCGTTCCCGGTTACGGGTGGAACCCTGGATGACCGGGGCGTCCAACAGCTCCCCGAGCTCGTCGAGCTGGTCGAGATATGCGCCGATCACCAGCACCCGGTCATCGGAGTGCCGGCGGACGAGACGTTCCACCACCGCCCGCTTGCTGCGGGCGGTGGCACACATCCGGTACCGCTCCTCCGGCTCGGCGACGGCGTAGGCCATCCGCTCGTCCTCGGTGAGCGTGACGCGCACCTCGGTGCACTGCGCCGGCGCGATCCAGCCCTGTGCCTCGATCTCCCGCCACGGGGCGTCATACCGCTTCGGCCCGATCAACGAGAAGACGTCGCCCTCCCGGCCGTCCTCCCGGACGAGGGTCGCGGTCAGGCCGAGCCGACGACGGGACTGGATGTCGGCGGTCATCCGGAAGACCGGCGCCGGGAGCAGGTGCACCTCGTCGTAGACGATCAGACCCCAGTCCCGGGCCCCGAACAACTCCAGGTGCAGGTATTCGCCCTTACGCCGGGCCGTCATCACCTGGTAGGTGGCGATGGTGACCGGCCGGATCTCCTTGCGCTCCCCGGAGTACTCGCCGATCTCCTCCTCGGTCAGCGAGGTGCGGCGCAGCAGCTCGTGCCGCCACTGCCGGCCGGCCACCGTGTTCGTGACCAGGATCAGCGTGGTCGCCCCGGCCTGGGCCATGGCCGCGGCGCCGACGATGGTCTTCCCGGCACCCGCGGGCAGCACGACGACCCCCGACCCGCCCTCCCAGAACCCGGCTACCGCACCCTTCTGGTAGTCGCGCAGCTCCCAGCCGTCCTGGCGCAGTTCGATCCGGTGCGCCTCGCCGTCGACGTAACCGGCGAGATCCTCCGCCGGCCACCCGAGTTTGAGCAGCGCCTGCTTGAGCCGGCCGCGCTCGGAGGGGTGCACGGCGATTGTGTCGTCGTCGATGCGGGAGCCGAGCATCGGCACGACCTTCTTGGCCCGGGCCACCTCGACGAGCACCACCCGGTCGAGAGCACGCAACACCAGCCCGTGGGCCGGGTCGTTCTCCAGGCGCAGCCGACCGTAGCGATCCATCGTGTCGGCGATGTCGACAAGCAGGGCGTGCGGCACGGCGTAACGGGAGAAGCGAACCAGCGCATCGACAACCTGCTCAGCGTCATGGCCGGCGGCACGGGCGTTCCACAGCGCCAGCGGCGTCACCCGATAGGTGTGCACATGCTCCGGAGACCGTTCGAGCTCGGCGAACGGAGCGATGGCCGACCGCGCCTCGGCAGCACTCGGATGCTCGACCTCAAGCAGCAACGTCTTGTCCGACTGGACGATCAACGGGCCATCCGTCACCCGCCACCGCCCTTTCCGTCCGCCGTAGGTTCCACCGTGGGTATCGACCCATTAGTGAACTACCAACACGAGCCGCCCTGCACCAATCGGTGCGGTGCGAGCCACCGGCGTCGCACCGGCACGATCACACCGGCGGCGCGCTGCTCGTTCACCGGCGCCCTTCGACGGTACAGCCGACCACCGACACGGTAATCCAGAGGGGCCGAAGCCCGACTGAAACCACCGCGGGTCCCGCAGGCAGGCGGGCACACCGGCACCGGCCCGCCCGGCTCATGGCGGATCGGCGAGATCCTCCGCGGCGGCCGACCAGTCCGCCGCCACCGGCGGCCCGCCGAACGCGTCGTCGATGTCGGCGACGCCGGTCACCCGGTGCAGGACGAAACGACGCGGGCCGGCGCTGAGTTCGTCCCACGCGGTGAGCCAGCCGCCCTCGACAGCGGTGGGCCGCACGATCCGGTCGCTCGGCGCACCCTGCTGGTCGACGTAGCCCAGCAGCACCCGGCGCCGGTCCCGGACGGCTCCCTGCAGCAGCACCAGGATCAACGGCGCGGACCGGGTGAGCCCGACCTCGATGCCGGGAACCTCACCGGCTGCCCGGACCGCCCGTGCGCTGTCGTCGCCTCGGCGGACCAGCCGGACCACGTCGCGCAGCTGGTTGATCCGGGTGCCGGCCACGTCGACCGACGCCACGCGGAGGCGCGCCGGCGTCCGATAGGCGGCGGGCCGGCGCAGCACCACCCGCCCGTCCGGGGCCTCCGCGACCGGTGCGAACCCGGCGGTGCGCAGGCCGACGAGCACCTCCGCGGTCGGCAGTGGGGAGATGACGATCGTCGGCGCGATCCGGCGCAGCCCCAACGCCTGGGTACGCCGGTTGGCGACCACTTCGGCGAGCAGCGCCGTGTCCTCGCAGCGCAGGTAGCTCGCGGCAGGACCAGCCCGCAACCGGCCGTGCCGCCGGGCGGTGTCGTCGATCAGATAGGTGAGGGCCTGCGGCACCCCGCCTCGACCGAGGCGGGCGAGCATCGCGTGGATGTCCTCCGCCACCAGGCCCGAGTCCAGGCCGCGACGCAGCGAGGCCTCGGAGAACCGGTAGACGGTGGCCGCGCCCGCGGACTCGACGTCCGCCATCCGCGCCAGCTCCGCAGCCACCCGGGGTACCAGCGGGCCCGGGGCAACCGCGGTGAGATCCCCCTGCAGCAGCAGCTCCTCGACCGGCTCGGGCAGCAGCGGCGCGAGCGCGTCGGCGAGCCTGGCGCACAGCGCGGGATCACCAGCCGCCGATCGGCTCGGCATGCCCGCGTTCCGCGCCGGATCGGCGTTCTCCGCGTCGAGCTGGGTGGCGAGTAACCGACCGACCGTGCTCGGCGCGCCCCGGCCGGTCAGCCCAAGCAGCTCGGCCTCGACAATCGTTCCGTCGATCATCCCGGCGAGCAGCGTTCCGCCGCGCCGCGGCGCTCGCCAGGTCAACAGGGCACGCAACGACTCCGCGGTCGGCACCACCCCAGCGGGCGCCGTGGCCAGCGCCCGCAGAACCTGGGCACGCAGGTCCTGCGCGGCCGGTCGCCGCACGTCCAGCGACAGGGGAGCGATCTGCCGGCCCCGCTCGTCCCGCTCGCCAACCAGCCAGGCGGCGGTCGACGAGCGCATCCAGCCCTCGACCAGTACGGCCCACCGGGCAGCTACCAGGTCGGTGCCCCAGCGGTCGTAGGCCGTGGTCGGCACGTACTGGACGTCGACCCCCGCGGTCGTGTCGACCAGGCCGGCCGCCGCGGCCAGCTCCACCACGAAGGCCGCGGCCCGCTCGTCGACGTCGAGCAGTTTCGCGGCGGCCCGCAGGTCTCGCACGCTCAACCCGCCGGTGCGCAGCGGGGTGACCGGGCTCGCGCCCCAGGCGTCCAGCAGGGTGGTGACCCACCGGACGAGGGTGTCCGCCGCCAGGGCCGCCGCGGCGTCGGCCGCCGCCACCCCGATGACCTCTCCCTCGACGGCGGGCGGGTGCGGATGCAGGACCCCGGCCGGATGCTCGCCGCGCACGACCAGCCCAACCTCGCGCGGCAGCTCGACGGTCTCCTCGTCCAATCCGACGAGCAGGCCGCGGGCGAGCAGTTCCTCCACCGGGGTCCGGGCCGCGGGCAACCCCAGCAACCGGCCCGCCTCCGTAGTGGCGCCGAGTGCCGGACCCGCGGCCAGCCGGTCCAGCAGCTGCCGCGCCCGGGAGGAGCAGGCGTCGATCCACTCCCGGACCCGATCCGCGTCCGCGAAGGCGCCGCTCAACGCCTCGATCATCGCTTCCCGGACGGCGAACCCGGTCGCCGTCTCGTCGGCCGCGCCCCGGGGCACCGGCAGGCCGGCCGCGGTCAGGAGCCGGGCGAGCTGGGACTGCCGGTACGTCGTCAGGCAGGCTCGCACGGGACGGCCGAGCCCCAGCGGGCGCACGCCGAGGAGGTCGACGACCATCCCGGTAACCCGCAGCTCGTCGTCGTCGCCCCAGATGAGCCCGAGGTCACGAAGCCGGCCCACCGGCTCGGACACCTCCGGATGCCCGCAGAACCTTGTCAGCTCCGCCAGGGACACCGGCCGGGGAAGGATCGTCAACGCCTCCAGGAGCTCGCAGGCGCCCGTGTCGAGACGTTCCAACGCGCGGGCCACGCTGACCCGGATCTCCAGGCGGGCCGCAAGCACCTCGAAGTCCGGTGGGGGCGGCATCGCCAGGTCCGGCCGTAGGAGGAAGAGCCGGGTCAACGCCTGATCCGGAAGCGCACGCAACCAGTCCACGAGGGCCCCGGGCTGTCCTGAGGCCTCGGCGGCCGGCATCGACACCCTCACGACGGTAGCTGGCGCGGCGCCAGGCCGGCAGGGCGCCGTCGCTCAGCCGGGCCGTGCCGCGTCACCTGGGCGGATGCCGGATTCGCAACCGCGGCGGACACCGGCACCGCGGCGACGGGTGATGGCCCCGCGCGGCAGGTCGTCGTGCCGTCCGGCCGCTCCACCGCCGATCCCGACCCGAGCCGTCCCCACCTGGTCGAGCACCCATCCGCAGCTGGTGTCCCACCGCAGCACCGCGATCGCCGGATCGGTACCGCCCGGCGGGGACAACACCGCGAACGCCCAGTCGGGTGCGCCGGTCGAGGTGCGGATGCCGGTGATGCGCAGACCATCCGGCGACACCCTGGACACCAGCGGGCTGTCGAAGACCGCCGCCGTGATCGCGGCAGCCTCGGCCTCGGTGGGCAGCCGGCCGGGTCCATCGGAGGCGTCCGGGAGCTGCCCGGCCCGGCCGTTGCCGACATGACCCTGCCCAGCCCGGTCCTGACTCACCCGCCCCTGGCCGCCACTGTTCACGGTCAGGGGTGCCGCAGGAGAAGGTGCGGGTCTTGGACGCACGTGGCCTCCCTGGATGCTTTGGCAGGCCAGGACGCGCGCTCGGCCGAACGTCGGCGACCAGGATGCCCGAGACGGGCCTCTTCGCGGCGAGATCGACGGAATGCGACAGACCTACCGATACCGATTTCACACGCCCAGGGCCATCGGATGCAAGAGGATTCGGCAAACTGGGCGCAACCAATTTCGCCGGGACCGCTTCTCCTGCTCCGCCGGCCCGGATGGTCCGCGTGGCCGAGGATCCGCAGGTTACCCGGACATTGATTCGATCATCCTCAATGGAGGCCATAAAGCGACAAGTACGGCAACGATGACAACAATCGCTCTCTGGTCGGCAAACCTCTACGTTGTACGCCATCTTTGCGAACTTTTTGCGGGCCTGAGCCGCGAAGCCCCATCTCCGCCGACGGCGCCCGCCGGGCATGCCCCCGCCGGGCCGCTCCGACGGCCGCGGATCCAGGCAGCATGCCCTGACGACGCCAGGCTCTAAGACGCCAGGCCCTAACGACGCCGGTCGAACTGGTCCACGAGGAAAGACAGATGGTTCACCCGTCCCCAGTCCGCGACCCGGGACATCGTCCCGGCGTCACCGGGCAGGGCCAGTGTCCGGCCGAGCGAGACGCCGACGACGAGGACCGCCGCGAGCACCGCCGCCTGAATCGCGCTGAGTACCGGGTTACGGTGCTGGCGGCCCCCTCCGGCCGGGACTCGGGTACGGGCTCGGCTACCGGCCACGCGGCCACGCGGCCGTGCGGGCGGGCCGGCTCCGGGACGGCGGCGGCGTCACCGGCGGCGGCGTCACCGACATCCGGCCCGTCGGCTTCAGGGCTCCCCCGCCGGCCCTGTCCCAGCGGGTCCGCTCATGGCCGGCCGGAGGCACCGCCCGGTGACATCCGGTTCGAGGGGCGCCAGGGTTCCCCGGCGGTCCGTGGGTCGTCGTCCCTGATCGCGTGCTGGTACTCGGTGAAGCTGACCTCGTCCAGTAGCCCGGAACCCGGCCGACCGCCTCCCCGGGAGAAGCCGTCCGGGTCCGGAGGAGATCCCCGGTCCAGCCCGGACGGCGCGCGCGGGTCCGGGGGAGACGAGGAATACGCGGGTCGGTGCCGGAGGTCATCGGCCCCACCCGGCGGGGAGACACCCGCACCGCGCGGGTCATGCCAACCGCCGCGTGGATCGTGCCAACCGCCGCGGTGGTCGGGCCGTTCCGCCGGCCCGGGCCTCCTGGCGGATCTCGTCGCCAGCGTGCTGAACGCGACGATCCGGCCCTCGGACGGCTGGCGGCGCCGGGGCACGGCGGTTCCCTCAGCTGCCGGACCCGACCGGATCCGCTCGGTCCGAGCCGCGTTGTCGGGGAGGTCACGCACGGGGTCCGAGAAGTTCCGCGCCGGGTCGTGAACCGGACCGGCGGGTGGGCCGGGATCGGCGCCACCGCCCACCCGACCATGATCTACCCGATCATGATCCACCCGACTGTGATTCAGTCGCGGCTGCACGCGTGTGTCACCGTGCGAGTTCCTGCCCTCAGCGACCACCACCCGCTCCTTCCCGCCCCCGGCGCCCAGGCGCCACGTCACCGCACCATCCACCGACGACATGAACAACGCCGACAATCACCACTCTACGAAGGTGGTCCAGGACAATCCCGACACCGACCACGGTCATATATCGCAATCTATCCCAGAGTAGCCCTGCCAACACGAATCGGCACAGTCAGCCCATCGGTGGTCGCACCACTTTTCGGTGTTCCATCGGAACATTCCGCCCAGAACCAGGGCTGGCCGGGCTAACGCTTCTTGACCCGGCACACCCGTTCGAGGATGAGGCCGCCGGTCAGCAGCACCATCGCCGCGGCCAACCCGAGACCCGCGGTGAGCGCGTCGCCCCCCGCGGTCGGGAACTCCCCCGTGCGGGGCATGGTGTAGCCGAATACACCCGCCCAGAGGCCGGCGAGCGCCGCTCCGACGACGGAGCTCGCCTTGGCCAACGCGGCGAGCCGGGCGACCGTGAGCGGGAGGATCGGGCGCGTTCCCGGCCGTCCCTCCAGCCGGCGGCGGGTCAGGGACGCGACCTGGAGCTCGAGGGCGCCGATCATGAGAACCGACACCGACGCCGTTCGCGGCAGCGTGGGAATCGATCGGTACGCCCACCACAGGAGCAGGTACCCGAGTGCCCCGAACGCCACCGCGACCGCGATGAGATCACGCGCCCGGGTCGGTCTCACCTGGCCGCCTCTCCGGCATCACTGCCGCCGACGGCGGGATCGGTGACGGCACCGGCCCTGGGATCCGCCTCGACGACGAGATCCGCCTCGACCACGAGATCCGACAGCGACCACGGGGTCCGGCGCAGACCGGCCGGGTGCTTCCCCACGGCCATCCGGGCGACCAGATCGGCGACCCGCCTGTGCCCAGGCAGCGTCGCCTCGGGATCAACGTCCAGCCAGGGCACGCAGACGAAGGCCCGCAGATGTGCTCGGGGATGCGGCACGAGGATCTCAGGGTCGTCACTGCGCAGGTCACCGACCGCGATGACATCGACGTCGAGCGTTCGCGGGCCCCACCGGACGGCCCGGACCCGCGCGGCCCGTTCCTCCACCTCGCGGACGACCTCGAGCAGATCACGCGGGGGCGCCGGACGCACCAGGACGACGGCGTTCAGGTAGTCGTCCTGCTCGGGTCCACCGACGGGTGCCGTCTCGTACACCGGTGAGCCGGCGAGCACCCCCAGCGCGCGGTCGAGCCGGTGGACGGCGGCGGACAGCCGGCCCAGACGATCACCGAGGTTGGACCCGAGCGACAGCACCGCATGGTCCGGCCGGGTCATCCGATCACCCGCCATCGGTGGCGACCCCCGCGGCCGCGTCCGGCGCGGTCACCGACTCGACGCCGTCGACCCGGTTCCGGACGATCGTCACCGCGACGTCGGCGAACGGAACCGCGATCGGGGCCGCGGGCTTGTGGACAGTCACCTCGGCCCGCATCACCCGACCGTCCCGCAGACAGGCGCGGACGAGTCGATCGGCGAGGGTCTCAATCAGATTCACGGGTTCTCCGGTAACGATCCCGGTAAGGGTCTCGGCAAGCTCGCCGTAGTGCACGGTGCGGGTCACGTCGTCGTGGGACGCTGCCGAGGAGAGGTCGAGCCACAGCGTGGCGTCGACGACGAACTCCTGGCCAAGATCCCGTTCCGCCGCCAGAACCCCGTGGTGGCCGCGAGCCCGCAGCCCCGACAGGGTGATCCGGTCGAGCGACGTGGCCCTCGGTCGGGAGGCGACCTCCGCCGCGGAACCCGTCACCGCGGAACCCACGGAACCTCCCGGTCTTCCACCCGGCCGGCGTCCACGGCCCAGCCGGGATCGACCTCGGGTCCGTCCCCGGGCCGGTCACCATCGTCCCGCCAGGCGCGCACGACCCGCACGGCGTCGGCGGCCGGCCGGACGGCATGCACCCGCACGCCCCACACCCCGGCCGCGGCCAGCAACGCGGTGGTCGCCTGGGTGGCGTCGTCCCGGTCTGCGACCGGCCGGGCCGAGCCGTTCGCGCCCGCCAGTACCGAGCCGAGAAACGACTTGCGGGACGTGCCGACCAGCAGCGGCCAGCCGAGCGCGAAGAAGGCGTCGATGTGGCGCAGAAGCGTCCAGTTGTGCCGGGCGGTCTTGGCGAAGCCGAGGCCGGGGTCAAGGATGACCCGATCCTCGGCGATCCCGGCGGCCAGCACGGCCTCGAGCCGGTCCACGAGTTCCGCGACCACCTCCGCGACCACGTCGCGGTACACCGCCCGGGACGCCATGTCCGCACTGGTCCCCCGCGCATGCATCAGCACATAGTGCACGCCGCGGTCGGCGACGAGACCGAGCAGATCGGGATCGGCGCCGCCGGACACGTCGTTGACGAGCACTGCCCCGGCGTCGACCGCGGCGGCGGCCACGGAGGCACGGCTGGTGTCGATGCTGACCCGGACGCCCGCGGCGGCGAGCTCGGCCACCACCGGGAGCACGCGACGCATCTCCTCGGCGGCGATGACCCGGGACGCGCCCGGTCGGGTCGACTCGCCACCGACGTCGACGAGATCCGCCCCGTCGTCGACCATCCGCAGCCCGGCCCGGACCGCCTCCAGCGGATCGAGGTAGGTACCGCCGTCCGAGAACGAGTCCGGCGTGACGTTGATGACGCCCATCACCCTGATCAGGCCGCCCGGCACGAGGAGTTCCTCGACGGTCCCGCTCATGGGAGACCTCCACCGGACGTCGCGCCCAGCGGCGCACGGCGGTAGGCGTAGCGGTAGACCGGCCGGAAACCAAGATCGGCGTACAGGCCCCGCGCCGCCGCGCTGATCTCTTCGACCTGCAGATACGCATGAGTGGCGCCTCTGCCCGCCGCCCACTCGGCGAGTGCCGCGATGACCCGGCGGGCCGCGCCCCGGCCACGGGCCACAGGCAGGGTCGCCATGCTGTAGACACCCAGCCAACGGTCGTCCGCGATGCCGCGTCCGACCGCCGCCGGTACGCCGTCCACGGTCAGGGTGATGTAGATGGTGGGCAGCCGCAGCGCCGAGAGCACCGCGAGCGTGCCGGGCCGCTGCACGTTGAATGTCGTCAGCACCTGGCCAGCGACCTCCAGCCACTCATCCGTCGGCGTGGTGGTGACGGTCACCCCCACCGAGCCGGCAGCCGCCGGTGCCCGGTCGGCACCACGCACAAGGTCGGCGAGGGGCGCCGTGCAGACGTCGGTGGGACCGGTGTCGTCGTACCCGGCGGCGTCAAGGACCGCGCCGAGCCCGGTCGGCCGGGAGAAGGGCGTCAGCTGGAAGATCGGCGGCAGACCGGCGGCGGTGTAGAAATCCCGCACCGTGGCGAGCGCCGCGGCGAGGTCGGGCACGTCACCGCGAGCCCAGACTGAGTTGCCTCGCCGGGACGATCCGGCGGACTCGCGCAGCACCCACCCGGCCCGTTCGACCTGGCGCAACGGCGGCCAGGCCCGGTGCGCCTGGTCATCGAGCTCACGGGCCAGGGACGCGTCGGCGGATGGCAGGTTTGCCCGCGGCCCGACTAGTGGATCGGCGGGACGCCGCGCCACGCGGTCATCAGGCACGGCGCGCCGACCACGGCCGGCCTGGTCGACACCAGCTGCGCGGCCTGCCGGCCGGAAAGCACGTCGGGGAGCCATCGATCACAATGCCGAGGCTACCGACCCGAACGCAGGGATGGACGCCGGCACCGATCGGACCAACATCGGGCCCTCCAGCTTCACCTTTTCGGTAATCATGACGAGATGTCATGATTTCAAAGCTATTGCCGCCTCGTTCCCGTTCTGGAGCGGACCGACGGCGGGCCGCATCCCGGCCTCCCTCGGCTCGTCGCCCGGGACCCTCCCGGGCCGGGGCGATGATCCGCAAGCCTGCGCCGCGCGATCCTGTCGGTCCTGCCAGCGCCCCCCTTCCTCGTCCCGCCACCGCCGACCGGCAAACTCCATCGCCGCATCGCACCGCCGCCGGCTCGCCCGCCGAACATGATCGGCAGAGGAAACCTCCGGGTAACACCACGCAGAGCCACGATGACAGGAACTTTGCGCACCAACAACCATCACCCTTCGGCGCAGCCTCCCTCCTACTATTGACCCTACTATTGACAAAGCGAGACACGGGCCAGATCCGGTCGGACCGACCAGAGTGACCGGAGCGACCGGCCGGCGGCAGCGAGGCCGTCGCACGACCGCCGGGAGACTTCGGCCGTTGATCGCTGGATCCGGCCGGACCACCGTCAGGGAGGATGGCGGTCGCGGCACCGATGCGGGCGTGTGGTCTCACTGTGCGCCTCCGGTCGGTCGCTTCTCACAGTGGGCTCTACCCCCCACTACCTTGTCGCCACGGTCACGACCGTGGTGTTATCTGCGTGGTGTTATCTGTTATCTGCGTGGTGTTATCTGAAGGAAGGACGCGCGGCATGCCGCAGTCGAGCGGATCTTCACCGACGCGCGGGCCCGACCCCGAGGCCTGGGTCCCGACGAGCCGGTCGGCCCCTCTCCCACCCTGGTGGGCGACCACCGAGTCGATCATCATCCCGCCGGCGCGCACCCCTCCGGACGACCACCCCGAGGACTACGAGCCGCCGCCGCCCCAGCCTTCGATGACGAAGTCCGCAACGAGTCCCACCGATGTGTCACCAGTACCTGCGGGCACGCCATCCTTCGGCACTGTGAGCGAAGCACCCTTCGGCGCTGTGAGCGGAGCGATCCCGGCGCAGCCGACACCGTCGTCGGCCCCCCACACCACGCGCCTTGGCGCCCCGGCCCCCGGCGCCTCGGACCGCAGACAGTTCCATCGCTATGCGGGAGCGGCGGTTATGACCGCGATCCTCGCCGAGGGACAGATCATGGAGGTCTCGGACGTCCTCGCGGCCAGTCCGGTCCAGCTCGCTCTGGAACGCGCCGACGATCTGTTCGACGATCTGCTTGACGACCTCCTCGACGCGCACGAGGCGACCCCACCCGCGCACATCCTGGCCCAGACCGAGCGGTTGCGCCGCGGCTTAGAGCGGCTCAGCCGGCGGTCCATCCCCGCCGGCGACGCCCACCGGCGCGACGTGCTGCGGGGGCGGGTCGCCGTGCTGGGTGCGGATGCGGCCTTCAAACTCGGTGACATCGAGACCGCGCGGTCGCTGACGTCGCTCGGCTTCCAGGCGGGGCGCTCGGTGGGTGAGGGTGCGCTTCGCGGCTCGGCCCGGGAAGTCGCGGCCGTCAACGAGTTCTACGCCGGCCGGCCCGACGAGGCGCTCCGCCTTGCCCGGGACGGGCTGACCCACGTCAGTGGCGGTGCCGTGCGGGCCCGACTTGTCTGCCAGGAGGCGCGTGCCCTCGCCGCCCTCGGTGCCGTGCGGGGCGCGGCCCAGGCCCTGGACCGGGCGTACGACCTGGCGGACGCCATCCCGGCAGACCGGTGGGGCCGTCCCGGTCCGAGTTTCGACCAGTTCAATCCGGTCGAGGTGCCCTACAACGCCACGACGGCCCTGTGTCTGCTCGGCCGCCCGCAGGCCGCCCAGGAGCACGCGGATCTCGCCATGCCGAAGCTGGACGGGATGAACGCCCCGGGATTCCGGTCGGTGATCCGCCTCGATCTCGCCCTGGCGCTGGCCCGGCAGGGCCGCCTGGAACTCGACCAGGTCTGCGCGCTGGCCACCGAGGCGATCCAGATCTCCTGGGGGCGAACCGTGGCCTCCGTCTCGGGACGCGCGGATCAGCTGCTCGCGGTCACCCGGCCGCACAGCGAGGTGCACCAGGTGCGGGACCTCGCGGTACTCATCCGGGAGTGGCAGCGCTCCGCGGCGCGGCAGCGGCCCGGCGGGCGCGCGGTTCCCGTGCCGAGCCCGTCGGTCTGACGCCGGCCACCGTACGAGGACCGTACGAGGGTGGAATGGCCGACGGCGGGCGCCCTCCGGCGGGCTCGCCGGACCACGCGCGGTTCACCGCGGAGCGGACTCGCCGCGCCCTCGGCGCGATCTGCGCTGAGGCCGGCCTGGACGACTCGGGCGCCGTGATGATCAAGAGAACCGTGAACGCGGTGTACCGGCTGCCACGGGCCGGCGCGGTTCTCCGGATCATCGGATCGGCCGCGATGGCGCATCGGGTGAGCAAGGTGGTCCGGGTGGCCCGCTGGCTGGCGGAGAACCACGTCCCGGCCGTCCGGCTGCTCCCCGGCGTGCCGGCCCCGGTCACGGCGGCCGGCTTCCTCGCGACGGTCTGGGCCGACGCGACGCCACCTGGCACCCCGCCCGGCGGCCCGGCACCGGACACCACGGAGCTGGCCGGCGCGCTGCGCGGTCTGCACACTCTGGCGCCGCCGGAACCGCCGCTGCCACGCTGGGATCCCCTCGACGACGTCCGCCGGCGATTATCCGACGCCGAGGCGCTCCCCGAGTCCGACCGCCGTTTCCTGGAGAAGATGACCAGCCGGGTCGCGGCGGCTCTGCCCACCATCCGCTACGCGCTGCCGCGGGTCGTCATACATGGGGACGCGCATCTGGCTAACCTCGTGCGGGCCGCGGACGGCCGCGCGCTGCTCTGCGACTTCGACGCTACCTGCCTGGGGCCAGCGGAATGGGACCTGATTCCCGTGGCGGTCGGCCGGCTACGCTTTGGTCATGATCCTCAGGCCCACCTCGACCTGGCCCGGGGCTACGACTTCGACGTCACCACCTGGGACGGGTTCGCCGTCCTGCGGGCGGTCCGGGAACTGAAGCTGGTGACGAGCGTGGTGCCGATCCTGGGGAGCAGCGCGACGGTGGCCGCCCAGTTCCGGGTCAGGATCGACAGCCTGCGCTCCGGCGACACCGGCGTCCGCTGGTCCCCCTACCGTTGACGCCTCCCTCATCACCCTCGCTGTCAGGACCCCGGGGAGGAGACGCCCCCGCCGCCGGCACCACACGAGGCACACCGTTTCCACCGGCCGGGCCGTGCGGTCCACGGAACCACATGTCATTCTGGTCAGACCTGTCGGGCCGGTCCGGCGGGTCACGTCCACGTGCCGGACGCCCGGCTCCGAGCGGGGCTACCGGCGCGGACCACCGTCCTGGGCGTGGTCGTCAGATCACCCCGGCCTCATGGCTTGGGTCGCCCGAACGGAGGGGAGGCCCTTGAACACGACGGAGGGAATGCCCGCCCCGGGGATCAACCAGGTGGTGTGCTGCCCGGAGAACAATCATGAACGATGATCCTCGGGAGATCGGCGCCATCCGGGTCGGCGATGTCGGAGATCGGGACCCCGCGAATCCCGGGCCGCAGGAGCGTGGCGGGCGCGTCGGGTCCCCGCCGCCGACCACCGAGCAGCCGTCCCGTTCGGCGAGCCGACTGCCGGCAGTGACGGACACCGGCCGGTCGTCTCCCGACCGGTCGTCTCCCGACCGAGCCGACCCGGGTCACTGGCAGACCGGTCCGGCGCAGCCGCGCTCCGCCGGTGCCACCGGTTGGACGGTCGACGGCCCCTACCGCCCCGAGCCGGCGGCATCCGCCTTCCGGCCGGGCACCGCCGCCCCGACGGCATCCCGCGCCGTCTCCGACACCTGGCCGTCGATGCGCCGCGTTGATCCGATGTCGGCCACGGGTTCCGAGGCAACAGGTTCCCACCCGGCCGGCTCGGCGGGCTGGACCGGCTCGGCGGGCTCGGCGGGCTGGACCGATCGGGGCACTCCCGGGTCCGCGGCCATGAACCGTCGAGGCACGGAGAGTGCCAACGACAACGGCAGGATGCTGCCGATCGAGACCCGCACCTTCGATCCGCTACTCGACCAGTTCCCCCCGAATCCGGGCGGAGTGTTCGGTCAGGCGTACCCGCCGCCCCCGCCGGGGGAGACCCGGGCCTGGCGGGGCGATCCGCTGAACCCGCCACCGCTGAACCCGCCACCGCCACCGTCCGACCCGTACGCCCAGCCCCCGCCACCGGGCCCGCCACCGGCCCCGCGGGACGAACGCCATGATCCGTGGCGGAGCACGCCGCCGGTGGCGCCGGCAAACTCGTCCGCTCTGGAGGAGACCGCCGCGATGAGACGGGCGGACTTCGACCCCGCCGCTCCCCGGCCGTACGGCGAGATGGATGGGCGATACGAGACCTATCGGCCGTCGACCGAGTATCCCGCGCCGCCGCCCCCCGGCCGGTCGAGAACCGGGAGCAAGGCGGCCCGCGGCCCGCATACTGGCCCGGCCCGCACGCCCACCGAAGCCGGCCGCATCCCCTCCTGGCTGCGCGATCCCGAGCCAGCCGGGTCTCCCGGCGGCCCGGCGGGACCGGGTCCCCGGGAGACGGGTCCCCGGGAACCGGGAAACGGCCGGGCGGGGCTCGCCACCAGCGCACTGCTGCCCGCTCCCCCGGAGACGGCGTCCCGCGGCTGGCGCAGGCTCGTGTACCAGGTCTCGGCGGGCGCGGTGAACCCCGGTCCGTCCCCCGACGAAGTTCGCGACCGCCGGCTCCTCGCGCGCATCCGGAACCCGCTGCACGACTGTCACCGCATCGCGGTGATGTCCCTCAAGGGCGGCGTCGGCAAGACCACGACGACGGTGGCGGTCGGCTCCACGCTGGCCAGCCTGCGCGATGACCGGGTGGTGGCGATCGACGCGAACCCGGACCGTGGCACCCTGGGTTCCAGGGTGCCACGGTCCTCCGCCCACACGGTGCGCGAGCTGCTGGCGGACGCTCCGCGTCTGCACCGGTACGTGGACGTCCGCAGGTACCTGTCACAGGCCGACTCGAGGCTGGAGGTGCTGGCGTCGGCCAACGATCCGGAGCTGTCGGACACCTTCGGGGACGCCGACTACCGGGCAGTCGACGATCTGCTGCAACGGCACTACTCGATCCTGTTGACCGACTGTGGGACGGGCATCCTGCACAGTGCGATGCACGGGGTGCTGGAGCTGGCCGACACGCTGGTGATCGTGAGCAGCGCCAGCGCCGACGGCGGGTCCAGCGCGAGCGCCACTCTCGACTGGTTGGACGCGCACGGCTACTCCGACCATGTCCGCGAGGCGGTCGCCGTGATCTCGATGTTCCCCGTCCAGGGCGAGCGGGTCGACGTCGACACGCTGGAACGGCATTTTGAAGCCCGGACGCGACGGGTGGTCCGGGTCCCGTTCGACCCGCATCTGGCCGACGGGGGACGGATCGTGCTGTCGAGCCTGAAACGGGAAACGCGGGCGGCCTATCGGGAGATCGCCGGCGCGGTGGCCGAACGCTTCGGCGAGGAACGCCGCGGCTACCCGGGCGGCTGACGCCGCTGGCACCGCCGGCTGCCTCAGCACCTCAGCGGCCCAGCACCTCAGCGGCTCAGCGCCGCCACCGCCGTCCGCACGCCGGGACGACGCAGTTGCCGGGCGATGGTGGTCCGTCCCTCGATGAGCCGGGTGAACAGCCCGAAGGCGCCCGGGCCCGCCATGACCGTGTGCATCGCGCCCGGCCGGCGGGTGAACGCGGCCAGGACCTCTCGTCCCGCCGCCATCTCGGGGCCCAGGATCGTCTCGACGCGCGCGGGATAGGCGGCCAAGGCGTCGAGCGCCGTGGCACCCGGGCTAGGCGCCGTGATACCCGGGCCAGTCGGCCTTGTATCCGTGACCCCCCTGGCCCGGGTCACGCCCGCCCTCACGCGACCGACACCCACACTCGCCGCGGCGGCCGCCTCCCCGGCGAGCCGACCCGACCGTAATGCGAACGAGATGCCTTCGCGTGTCCACGGATCCAGGAGCCCGGCCGCGTCCCCCGCGACCAATACCCGGCCCCGACGCAGCGGGGAGCCGACGGCCCGCACCCGGGTGAGATGTCCGGAGTCATGCTGGCGCGGCAGGTCGGTGAGCCCGAGCCGGTCGACGAACCGGGTGTAATAGGCGCGCAGCGCGGCGCCCTCGGCACGATCACCGATCACGCCGACCGTGAGCACCCGTCCCTTGGGGAACACCCACCCGTAGGAACCCGGCACCGGCCCCCAGTCGATGAGCATGCGCCCGGCCCATCGCGCGGCACGCGCCGGGTCAGCGACAAACTCGCCCTCCAGGCCGACGTCGACCTGGTCACAGCGGACACCGGCATAGGTGCCACAACGACCCGAGGTGCCGTCCGCACCCACCACCACCCGAGCGCGCAGGCCCGCCCCCGCGCGGAGACGCACGGTCACCCAACCGTCATCCTGATCCCCGGCGTCCTCGGCGATCCCGGCCTCGCCCGGCCCGGTCACATCCCGACCGGTCCCGCCCGGCCCGCTCTCGGTCAGCCCCACCACGTACGCACCGGTCCGCACGGTCGCGCCGGCCGCAGCCGCCGCGGCCAGGAGAGCGGCGTCCAGATCGGATCGCATCACCATCGACATCCAGGGACGGCCGCCGGACCGGCCGCGGGTGACCTCGAAGCGGCCGTCCCAGGTCATCGTCAGCGAGCTGACGCTGGCTCGGACCAGACCGGTCAGTTCGGTGCCGAGATAATCCGCCGAAAGGCCGACCAGGCCGCCACCGCAGGTCTTGTAGCGAGGTACCGCCGAGCGTTCGAGCACGCACACCCGGGCCCCGGCGTTCGCCGCCGCCCGCGCCGCGCTGCCACCGGCCGGGCCCGCCCCGACGACAATGACGTCAAAGGTGTTCTCCGGATCGTCAACCCTGCTCACGGCGCTTCATCCTCCCGGACACCGCGCCCCACCCCGACACCGC
>NZ_CDWTMO010000019.1:0-37031 GCF_977946435.1 Frankia sp. CgKIO3
CGGCATTGGGACGAGCCCAGTACCGGCGGGCGACCGAGGTCCATTCCGTGCTGATGTCCAGGCAGAGAAGTCGGCCGTCGGCGGGCAGGCCCCGGGCGATGCACAGCGCGGAATAGCCGGTGAAGGTACCGATCTCGACCGCGCGGCGCGGGGCGATCGAGGCCGTCAGGATGGTCAGGAACGTCCCCTGCTCGGCCGGTACCTGCATCTCCGCCTCGGGGAGCGCCGCCGTCACGGCGGAGAGTTCGTCGAGGATCGGATCCGGGGGTGAGCTGTGCTCCGTCAGATAGCTGTGGATCGGATCGGCCAGATAGGATGATTTCAATCTTTTGCCATTTTTTGCGCCTTCGCGGCGAAGCGTGCTGACGCCGGTTGCCGCGACGTCACGAAGCTTCTGTGCCGGACTTTTTACCATGATCAGTGGAACTCCATCCCTGGTGGCTCGGTTCGAAAATAACCGGCCCGGGACGCATTGCGGTTACGGACCGCTCCTCGGCTCGGAAAGAACCAGTAAAGATCATCTAGTGAATCGGGAGTCTGGTGGAGCCGTTGCCCGGTCGCCACGGCCTGTCGTCGGCCATGGCGTGATCCGTCGTGACGTAATCCACTACTTCCAGTAGTTCGTGGATGGTTGCCGATGTCCGCCGAGGGCCCGGGCCGCCCGCGCCCCGGAGCCCGGCGCGGCCACGATGCGGGTGCCGCCCGCCGCGTCCACGAATCTCTGCGCGGGTGCCGGCCGGGCGGCCGTCGGTCTGGAGGTGTCCGGGGCAGGTCGAGGACGACGCACAGACCCCGGCTGGCACTCTCGGCCAGAGTGACCGTCCCGCCGTCGGCGGTCGCCAGGGCATGCACGATGGCGAGCCCGAGGCCGTTCCCGCGCCGATCGGCCCGGCCGGGCACCTCTCCTCAGCTGGTCGGCGCATCGCTGGTTGTCGCATCGCTGGTCGGCATTGAGGTTGGAGCTGAACCGGCGGAAGGCGGCGGCCCGCTGCTCGGCGCTCAGGCCGCGCCCGCTGTCGGCGACCGTGAGCCGCGCCATGCCTCCCGCCGTCCTGCTTCCCGCCATCCTGGTGCTCTGCGGCCCGGTGACGTCCATCTCGTCCATCTCGTCCGCGGTGCTCCCCGTCCCGAGGCCCGCCTCCGCGGTGCCCCCGGCGCCCACCGGGCGTGGCTGGGCCGGTGGGTTCGTCCCGGACGCGACGCTGACCCGGCCGCCGGACGGGGTGGCCTCCAGCGCGTTGCTGAGGAGATTGTCGAGGATCTGCTCCAGGTGCCCCGGGGTGCACTGGACGACTTGGTCCGCGTCGACGTCGCAGGTCAGTGTCACTCCGGCGGCGGCTGCGACCGGTCGCCAGATCAGGCATCGTTCCTCGGCGACGACCGCGAGGGGGATCGGCTGGGTCGGGATCGGTGCATGCTCGGCCCGGGAGACCGCCAGCAGCCCGTCGACCATCCGGGAGAGCCGGTGCACCTCGACCAGGGTGCCCGCGACCTCGTCGGCGGTGTCCGCGTCCACGTCCTGTTGCAGCAGCTCCAAGCGCAGGCGCATCGCCGTCAGCGGGGTGCGGATCTGGTGGGAGACGTCGGCGAGGAACCGGCGCTGGCTGTCGACCAGTAACTGGAGCCGTCCCGCCATCGCGTCGAACGTCGTGGCAAGTTTGCGTGCCTCGGGCGGCCCACCGACGGCTCTGGCCCGGATCGTGAGATCGCCGGCACCGAGTTCGGTCGCCGCCTGCTCGAGCTGGAGCAGCGGCCGGCCCACCCAGCGGGCCAGCAGGATCGAGATCCCCAATGCGGCCAGTGCGACCAGGACGCCCGCGAGGGCGATCATCGTCCACCGGTGGATGATCGAGGCGCGCAGCCCGACATCGCTGCGCGCGACGGCCAGGATGCCGACCAGACCCTGCGCGTTGGACACCGGAGCAATAATGATCATCCGGTGTCGATTGGCCGCGTTCGGGTTGATGACCACGTTCTCCCGGCGGGCCCGATCCAGATCCCAGGCCATGATCGGGATGTCGTCCCCGGTGTCGGCCACGGGCGTACCGTTCGGGTCGAACAGCCGGAGCTCGTCCGGTGGCACGGCCGCACTGTCGCGTACGGCGGCGGGCAGCGGGGCCGCGCCGGCGGACAGCCGCCGCCACTTCACCTCGGCACAGTAGGCCTGCATCGCGGCCGTGAGCCGCAGGCTGAACAGCGCCTGGTCGTGGCGGGTGGCGTCGGAGCCCCATCGGGACGCACAGGCCGACGAGCAGCGCCGTCGTGAGCGCGAGCTGAGCGGCCAGGATGCGCCGGGTCATCGGAGGCACCGGGTCATCGGCCGAGGGGTGGCGCGCCCTGGTCACCGGGGATCGGATCGGCGTCGGGCGTCGGTGGCCTGCCCAGGCGGAAGCCGACCCCGTACACCGTCTCGATCAGTTCGGGAATCCCGAGCTTGCGGCGGATCGCGCCGATGTGTACGTCGAGGACTTTCGATGAGCCGAACCAGTCGCCCCAGACGGCGGTGAAGATCTCCCGTCGGGTCCGGACCCGGCCGGGATCGCGGGCCAGGAAGGCCAGCAAATCGTACTCCCGCGCCGTCACCTGGACCGGACGGCCGTCGACGGAGATCCGCCGGCTGCGCCGGTCGAGGACGAGCGGCCCGTGCCGGACCACGTCGGAGCCCTCACCGGTGGCCCGGACGGCGCGCCGCCGCACCGCCCGTATCCGGGCCAGCAGTTCGGCGAATCCGAATGGTTTGACCAGGTAGTCGTCGGAACCGAGGTCCAGGGCCTCGACCCGGTCCGCCTCGTCCCCCCGAGCCGTCACCACGATCACGGGGGTGTCCCCGCGCTCGCGGATGCGCCGGCACACCTCCGCGCCGTCGATGTCGGGCAGTCCCAGGTCCAGGAGCACAAGGTCGGGCGGGGACACGCCGTCGACCCGGACGAGCGCGGCCTCCCCGGTCCGCACCCGGTCGGCGGTGTAGCCGGCACGGTCCAGACCGCGCACGAGCTGGGTACCGAGGCCATCGTCGTCCTCGACTACCAGTACCCGGGCGCCGAGGGGGTCAGGATACCGCTGCAGGTCCGCTCCGTGTGCTCGAGAGCCGTTGCCTGCAGGCGTCGCCATAGCATGACAGTAGGCGGCACTGGGCGCGTCCGGCCGCCGGCCCCGCGGGTGCCACCGCGATTCCGCCGTCGCCAGCTCCGATTCCGTCAGTATCTACTCGTTTCCGCAACGTCTGCCCATTTTGCCGGATCCAGCCCGGTCTCACCGGCTCGGCCGGCAGCGTGTCGCCGGACGACAGCGCGGCGAGGATTCCCTCGAGGGCGTGCCGGGGAAGATCGATCAGCCGGGCGGCTAGCAGGTCGGGATCGCGCGCGACCCGGGTCACGGCGGCCCGGGCATCGCGCTGGGAGAGCGTGCGCCCCGAATCCTCCCGGACGATCCGGATGAGCCCGTCCCGCCAGACGTTGCCGATCTTGCCGTGCGGGCGGTCCAGCAGCCACCGGGCGAGCCGGTCGGCGGAGCCGAGCGCCGCCGGGTCGACGGCCGTGAACGTCACGAGCCGCAGGTCCCCGAGATCCCGGGCGGGGGTGGCGGTCCACTTCGCCCGCAGCTGCCGCAGCGGGTCACCCTGGGCCCGCCGGCGGCGGACGCCCAGATCGGGGTGATCGGAAGAGACGACGACGGCGAGCCGGTCCGCGTTGACCGCCAGGAGGAGCCTGGTCAGCCAGGGGCCCGGATCGTCCGACAGGTCGGTGGCCACGCTGACCGTTCCGTCCTCGGTCGAGGCGCCGGGCCCGGTCGAGGCGAACGCGGGCAGCCCCCGGTCGAACACGGTCGCGAGACGCACGTGGACCGCGTCGACCTCCCGCCGCTCGCCAACGAACACGGCGCGGCCCGCCGGTCCGGTGGCGAGGAAGGCGGCCACCGCGTCGAGGACCGGGGCGGTCAGGCGCGTCGGCCGGCTCTGCGTGGACTGCCGGCCCCGGGTGTAGATGGCGGCCGTCGCGGTTGTGGCCGCCGTGGCCGAGCGGTCCAGCTGCTTCCAGGTGGTCGGGGTCGGCTGGCAGACGTACATGTCGGCTCTGGCACCCACCGCCTCCGCGCCCTCGTAGACGTGGAAGCCTGGCCAGATGGCCTCGAACACGAAGCCCTGATCGATCAGCGCCCGCTGCACCTTCCAACCCAGCGTCGGTACCCGGTCGCTGAACCCGTAGGCCAGCAGGACGCGACCATGCTCGCGGTCCGCGAGACCCTGCGCACCGCGCCCGGTGAACAACGCCACGCCCTCCGGGGTGTAGGGCGGATCGGTGAACGCCAGATCGGCCGTGCCCACCACCGCCGGCGGCAGGCCGAAGCGCAGGTCGGCGTAGAGGCACCGCAGCCGGACGCCCAACGACCGGGCCGAGCTGTCCAGGTAGGCGAGCAGCTCGTCGTCGATGTCGACGACGGTCACGGTGAGCCCGTCAATCAGCGAGACCGCAGCCAGCGAGGTGAGATCATGATCACCTATGCACAGCAGATGCGCGCCGCGCAGGTCGTAACGCGTCTGCAGCCAGCCGGCCCGGCGCACGACGGTCGTCGCTGTCGCGGGCACGTGATCGAGGTCGGCCCGTGGTCGGGGCGCGGCAGCGATGAGATCATGCATGGTCGTGACCAGCGGGCCGTGGCGGGCGATCACGGTGGCGAGGGGATCGAGTGGGGTCTGCCCGTTCAGCTCGTCATAACGGATCAGGCCGCGGTAGCGGTCGATCGACGCCGGGCGCAGCACGTGACGCCCGTCGGGGCCGGTCCGCAGATCGTCGCCGAGGCTGGCGAGGATCTCCTCCATGCTCCGCCGGGGCAGGCCCGAACTCTGGACCAGCTGGCGCAGGGTGCGTGGCTGCTCGGTCAGCGCCGCCACCGCCGCGCGAGGCGCCCGGGCATGCACCCGGTAGCCCGCCAGCAGGATCGCCAACGACTCGCCGGATTCGGCCGGATCACCCGGCGCCCGGCCCGGGTGATCCGGCCCTGACAGGGGATGTAGAGGGGACACGCAACCAGCCTTGCACCTCCGGCGGACCTGCGATTCTACCGGTCCCGCCGAGGCCAGCTAATCTCTATACCGTGCTCAGAAGGTATACCGTGCTCAGAAGGCTTGATCTGCGTGGCGCGGTGCCTGCCGCAGCCGAGATCCGGCGGCTACTGCCGCGGGCCGCGGTCGACGTCGACGTCGCTGTCGATGCGGTCCGGCCGGTTTGTGCGGACGTGCGGGACCGTGGCGACGCGGCCGTCCTCGCCGCCGCGGAGCGGTTCGACGGGGTCCGCCCGCCGAGCCTGCGGGTGCCCGCCCAGGTTCTCGCCGCCGCCGCGGATGCCCTGGATCCGGCCGTGCACGACGCGCTGACCGAGGCGATCCGCCGGACCCGGCTGGTGCACCGTGCGCAGCTGCGGGAGCCGGTGGCGATCGAGGTCGCGCCCGGTACCACGGTGACGCAGCGATGGGTGCCGGTGGAGCGGGTCGGCCTGTACGTGCCGGGCGGGCGGGTCGCTTACCCCAGCAGCGTCGTGATGAACGTCGTGCCCGCTCAGGAGGCCGGGGTCGGCTCGCTCGCGGTCTTCTCCCCGCCGCAGAAGGACAACGGCGGGCTGCCGCACCCGGTGGTCCTCGCCGCCTGCGCGTTGCTCGGTGTCGAGGAGGTCTACGCGGCCGGCGGAGCCCAGGCCGTGGCGATGGCCGCCTACGGGACCGCGAGCTGCCCGCCGGTCGATGTGATCACCGGGCCCGGCAACGTTTACGTCACGGCGGCCAAGCGCCTGCTGCGCGGGGTTGTCGGGGTGGACGCCGAGGCGGGCCCGACCGAGGTCGCGATCCTCGCCGACGCCACCGCGGATCCGGCCTTCGTCGCCGCCGACCTCATCGCCCAGGCCGAGCACGACCCGATGGCCGCCTGCCTGCTGATCACTCCGTCGGTGGAGCTCGCCGACGGGGTCGACGTCGAGCTCGGCAAGCAGGTGCCCGCCACCCGCCACCGGGAGCGGGTGGCGGAGTCGCTCGCCGGCCAGGGGGCGGTCGCGCTCGTCGCGGACGTTGACGCGGGTCTCGCGGTGGCGGACGGCTGGGCCGCCGAGCACCTGGAGATCCACACCACGGGCGCCGCCGCGGTCGCCGCCCGGGTGCGCCACGCCGGAGCGGTCTTCGTTGGCGACTACGCTCCCGTCCCGCTCGGCGACTACCTCGCCGGGTCCAACCACGTCCTGCCCACCGGCGGCACCGCCCGGCATTCCGGCGGTCTGGCGGTCACCACCTTCCAACGTCAGGTCCAGATGGTCGAGTGCACGCGGGAGGGGCTCGCCGCCGTCGCCCCGCGTATCGCCGCGCTCGGCGGGGCAGAGGACCTCACAGCTCACGTCGACGCGGTGGAGGTTCGACTCCGATGACATTCAAAGCGGCCGGGAGCGGTGTCGAGGACCGGCCGTGGCGCCCGTGGGACGCCGACGGCCTGCCGCTGCGCGACAGCCTGCGCGGGCTCTCGCCCTACGGCGCTCCGCAGCTCGACGTGCCGGTGCGGCTCAACACCAACGAGAACCCGCACCCGCCGTCGGCCGGGCTGGTCGACGCCCTCGGCAAGGCCGCGGCCCTCGTCGCCACCGAGGCGAACCGCTATCCCGACCGGGACGCCGAGGCGCTGCGTGCCGACCTCGCCTACTACCTGACACCCGATGCCGGCTTCGGCGTGCACACCAGCCAGGTCTGGGCCGCCAACGGCTCCAACGAGATCTTCCAGCAGCTCCTCCAGGCGTTCGGCGGGCCCGGTCGGGTGGCGCTCGGGTTCGAGCCGTCCTACTCGATGCACCGCCTCATCGCGCTGGCCACCGCCACCGAGTGGGTGGCCGGGGAGCGGGCGGAGGACTTCACGCTCTCCCCGGCCGCGGTCACCGACGCGATCGCCCGGCACCGACCTGCCCTGGTCTTCCTCTGCTCGCCGAACAATCCGACGGGCACGGCCCTGCCGCCCGAGGTCGTCGTCGCCGCCTGTGAGGCGGTGGAGGCCACCGGCAGCGGTATGGTCATCGTCGACGAGGCCTACGCCGAGTTCCGGCGGGCCGGCGTGCCCAGCACGCTGACGCTGCTGCCCCGTCATCCGCGGCTCGTCGTCACCCGGACGATGAGCAAGGCGTTCGCGCTGGCCGGTGCCCGGGTGGGCTATCTCGCAGCGCACCCCGCCGTGGTGGGCGCGCTGCACCTGGTGCGGCTGCCTTACCATCTGTCGAGCTTCACCCAGGCCGTCGCGCGCACGGCGCTCGCGCATGCCGACGAGCTGCTCGGCACGGTGGAGGCGGTCAAGGCCCAGCGCGACCGCATCGTCCGGGAGCTGCCGGCGCTCGGTCTGCGGCTGGCTCCGAGCGATGCCAACTTCGTGTTCTTCGGCCGGTTCGCTGATCAGCGGGCGGTGTGGCAGAGCCTGTTGGACGCGGGGGTGCTGGTCCGCGACGTCGGTCTGACCGGCTGGCTGCGGGTCACCGCCGGGCTGCCGAACGAGGTGGACGCGTTTCTCGGGGCGCTGGGCAGAACCCTCACCGGCAGCGTCATCGGCGCGGACGGTGTCATCAGCCTCGCTACCGCCTGAGCCCCTGGCACGGCCTGAGCGCCCTGGAACGGCCTGAGCCCCTGGCACGGCTTGAGACCTACAGAGACCGAGGAAGCCCCCGATGGCACGCACCGCGCGAATCGAACGCAAGACGTTGGAGTCGGACGTCCTGGTCGAGCTCGACCTCGATGGGACGGGAATCTCCTCGTCGGACACCGGCGTCCCGTTCTTCGACCACATGCTGTCCCAGCTCGGCAAGCACGGCGGGTTCGACCTCACCGTGCGTACCCGGGGGGATCTGCACATCGACGCCCACCACACCGTCGAGGACACCTCGATCGCCTTCGGGTCCGCCCTGCGCGAGGCGCTCGGCGACAAGGCGGGTATCCGCCGGTTCGGGGATGCCACCGTCCCGCTGGACGAGGCGCTCGCCCAGGCCGCCGTCGACCTGTCCGGCCGGCCGTACTGCGTGCACGCCGAACCGGATCTCGTCGGGATGATCGGAACTTACGACACGACGCTGACCCGGCACATCTTCGAGTCGATCACCGCGTCCGCCCGGATCGCGCTGCACGTGCGGGTGCTGTCCGGCCGCAACGCCCATCACGTGGTCGAGGCCCAGTTCAAGGCGGTCGCGCGGGCCCTGCGCGACGCGGTGGCGCTCGACGCCCGCGTCGCCGGGATACCCTCCACGAAAGGTGTGCTGTGACCGGAGACGGACCCGGCAGGCGTCCCCGGGTAGTCGTCCTGGACTACGGCTCGGGAAACCTGCGGTCGGCCGAGCGCGCGCTCGCCCGAGTCGGCGCCGACGTGACGGTGACCGCGGATCTTGACGTGGCCCGCGGCGCCGCGGGCCTGGTCGTACCGGGCGTGGGCGCCTATGCGGCCTGTATGGCAGGCATCGGCGCCGTGGGCGCCGCGCCCGTGGCGCGGGAGCGGGTAGCGGCGGGACGGCCCGTGCTCGGGATCTGCGTCGGGATGCAGGTGCTGTACGAGCTCGGTGACGAGCACGGGGTGCGGACGGCCGGGCTCGGTGTGATCCCTGGCGAGGTCCGCCGGCTCGCCGCCGATATCCTGCCGCACATGGGCTGGAACACTGTGGCGCCGCCCGCCGGATCGATCCTGTTCTCCGGGCTGCCCGCGGACACACGGTTCTACTTTGTCCACTCGTATGCGGCGAAGGCCGATCCGGCCGCCGGGGACACCGTGGGGGAGCACGGCGAGCCGTTTGCCGCCGCCGTCGAGCGGGGTGCGCTCGCCGCGACCCAGTTCCACCCGGAGAAGTCCGGGGATGCCGGGGCGCACCTGCTGGCGAACTGGCTCGGCAGCCTGTCCTGAGTGAGCCCTGTCCTGGGTGAGCGTGAACGCGAGGGCGGATGTCCCGTAATAGAGCGGCTCCAGCGCCCCGCTGGACCGTAGGGTGGCCGATGTGACGCTTACTCTGCTGCCCGCCGTGGACGTGGCCGACGGCAGGGCCGTTCGACTTGTCCAGGGTGAGGCCGGTTCCGAGACCTCGTACGGCGACCCGCGGGAAGCGGCGCTGACCTGGCAGCGCGACGGCGCCGAGTGGATCCACCTGGTCGATCTCGACGCTGCCTTCGGCCGGGGGTCGAATCGGGAGCTCATCGCCGAGGTGGTAGGCGCGGTGGGCGTGGCCGTCGAGCTCTCCGGCGGCATCCGCGACGACGCCTCGCTCGACGCGGCGCTGGCCACCGGCGCGGCCCGGGTCAACATCGGTACGGCCGCGCTCGAGGATCCCGCCTGGGTCCGCCGGGCCATCGACCGGGTCGGCGACCGTATCGCGGTCGGTCTCGATGTCCGGGGGACCACGCTGTCGGCCCGGGGCTGGACGCGGGACGGCGGAGAGCTGTTCGATGTGCTCGCCCGCCTCGACGCCGATGGCTGCGCCCGGTACGTGGTGACGGACGTGCGCCGGGACGGCACGCTCACCGGGCCGAACGTCGAGCTCCTGCGCTCCGTGACCGCGGCCACCAGCCGGCCGGTGGTCGCCAGCGGCGGCGTGGCCACGCTCGACGACCTCACCGCGATCGCCGCGGTGCCCGGAGTGGAGGGCGCGATCATCGGCAAGGCGCTCTACGCCGGCGCCTTCACGCTGCCCGAGGCCCTGGCCGTCGCCGGGAACGCTGGGAACGCGGGGAAGGCCGTGACCCCGTGACGGCTCCCCGCCGGCGCTGGTCTTCCCGCCGGCTTCCTTGCCTGTCCAGAGGGTTCTGTGCCCGAAAAATCCCTCTGGATAGGCAAGGGAACGGGTGTGCGGGTGCGGTGGGTCGATGAGCGTCGCGGTCCGGGTGATTCCCTGCCTCGACGTCGACGCCGGCCGGGTCGTGAAGGGCGTGAACTTCACGGACCTGCGCGATGCCGGCGACCCGGTCGAGATGGCGCGCCTCTACGACGCCGAGGGTGCCGACGAGCTGACGTTCCTCGACATCACCGCGTCTAGCGGCGATCGGGAGACCACCTACGACATCGTGCGGCGAACCGCCGAACAGGTGTTCATCCCGCTGACCGTGGGTGGCGGGGTTCGCTCGGTCGACGACGTGAACCGCCTGCTGCGGGCGGGGGCCGACAAGGTCGGCATCAACACGGCGGCGGTGGCCCGGCCCGAGTTGGTGCGCGAGTGCGCCCATCGGTTCGGTAACCAGTGCATCGTCATCTCGGTGGACGCCCGGCGCTCACCCGGTCCCGGCGGCCCGCGCTTCGAGGTCACGACGCACGGCGGCCGCAAGGGCACCGGCATCGACGCGGTGGCCTGGACGGTGCGGGTGGTTGAGCTCGGCGCCGGGGAGATCCTGCTCAACTCGATGGACGCCGACGGCACACGGGACGGCTACGACCTGGAGATGATCTCTGCGGTGCGTGCCGAGGTCGACGTCCCGGTGATCGCCAGCGGCGGGGCCGGCGACCTGGCCCACTTCGTGCCAGCGATCGGCGCGGGCGCGGACGCGGTGCTCGCGGCGAGCGTGTTCCACTTCGGGCAGCTGCGCATCGGCGAGGTGAAGACGGCGCTGCGGGGCGCGGGCGTACCTGTGCGCCGATAGAGGGTAACTGTGTCCAAGCGTGCGGCTGTTCGTCCTCACCGTCGCCACCACGAGCGCCGATCCCCGGATGGAGGCGGCGATCCTCGCCGGGCTGCGGCAACGCGCCGGCGCCTCGACCGTCGTCGTCGTGGGCGCTGGGCGGATCGTCCAGCGCGGTCCGCACCGGGATCTGATCGCGATGCGCGGCGTGTACCAGCGCCTGCACCGGTCCTGGGCGGCGGGGGTCGGGACGGGACCGGCGGGCGGCCCGTCGGCCGATGCCGGCATTGCTGCGGCGCCGGGCGCGAGCAGCGCGAGCAGAATAGTGGGGTGACCGTTCGCCCTTCTGCTCTGGATCCCGCCATCGCCCGTAGGCTGCGCCGCGACGACGCGGGCCTGTTCCCCGCCGTCGCCCAGCAGTACGACACCGGCGAGGTGCTGATGCTCGGGTGGATGGACGACGAGGCGCTGCACCGGACCCTCACCACGGGCCGGGCCACGTACTGGAGCCGCAGCCGCGCGGAGTACTGGGTCAAGGGGGAGACCAGCGGGCACCGGCAATGGGTGCGGTCGGTCGCGCTCGACTGCGACGGGGACACCGTCCTCGTCCGGGTGGACCAGGTGGGCCCGGCTTGCCACACGGGCACGCGGACCTGCTTCGACGACGATCTTCTGCCCACGGCGACCGCCGAGGCCACGGATACTGCCCGGCCCCGCGACCTCTCCGGTGCCGCCAGCGTTTCCGGTGCCGCCGGTGACCCCGTCAGCGCGAGCAAGGCCGGCGCGGACAAGGCCGGCGCGGACCGATGACGACCGGGCAGATTATCCCCAGCCGGGAGGAGTTCCGGGCCGCGGCGGCGGCGCATCCGGTCGTCGCCGTCACCCGCCGGCTGCTTGCCGACGGGGAGACACCCGTCGGCGTCTACCGCAAGCTCGCCGGCGGCTCCGGGACGTTCCTGCTGGAATCGGCGGAGCACGGCGGGATGTGGTCGCGATATTCGTTCATCGGTGTGCGGGCCGCGGCGACGCTGACCGAGCGCGACGGGCAGGCGGTGTGGGTGGACGGTGCGCCGCCTCCCGGGGTGCCGGTCGACGGTGACCCGCTCGACATCCTGCGCGCGGTGGAGAGCACTCTGCAGGCCTCGAACAGCCCACAGGCCCCTCCGCTCATGGGTGGCCTGGTCGGCTATCTCGGCTACGACATCGTGCGTCGCATCGAGCGGCTCCCCGCGCACGCCATCGACGACCTCGGCCTTCCCGAGCTGCGTATGCTGCTCACCACCGATCTCGCCGTGCTGGACCATCGGGACGGTTCCTGCCTGCTGGTGGCCAACGTCTTCACCGGCTGCGGGAGTGGTGCCGGTGACGCAGGCGCCACCGGTGGGGATGCAGACACCGCCGCACACCCGGCCGGGATCGACCTGGACGCCGCCTACGACGACGCGGTGGCCCGGCTGGAGGCCATGACCAGCGATCTCGCGAAGTGGAACGAGCCGACCGTGGCGACCACGGCGGGCACCGCTGCGGGGGTCGGCGACTTCGTCTCCGCCACGCCTCCCGGTGCCTTCCAGACCGCGGTCGAGCGGGCCATCGAGGAGATCCGCGCCGGCGAGTGCTTCCAGATCGTCGTCTCGCAGCGCTTCGAACGGCGGACGACCGCGGATGCGCTCGACGTCTACCGGGTGCTGCGGACCTCGAATCCAAGTCCCTATATGTACCTGCTGCGCTTCGCCGACCACGACGTCGTCGGATCCTCCCCGGAGGCGCACGTCAAGGTCACCGGCCGCCGGGCGTTGCTGCATCCCATCGCGGGCAGCCGGCCCCGGGGAGCCACTCCCGAACAGGACGCCGAGCTTGCGGCGGAGCTTCTCGCGGACCCGAAGGAACGCTCCGAGCACGTGATGCTGGTCGACCTGGTCCGCAACGACCTCGGGCGGGTCTGCAATCCCGGTTCGGTCCGGGTCGTCGAGTTCGCGGCCATCGAACGGTTCTCGCACATCATGCACATCGTCTCCACGGTGATCGGTGAGGTGGCCCCGGACCGCAGCGCCGTGGACGTGCTGGCAGCGACGTTTCCGGCGGGGACGCTCTCGGGGGCGCCCAAGGTGCGGGCGATGGAGGTCATCGACGAGCTGGAGCCGACTCGGCGGGGCCTGTACGGGGGCGTGGTCGGCTACCTGGACTTCGGCGGTGATCTGGACACCGCGATCGCGATCCGTACCACGGTGATGCGCGACGACATGGCCTATGTCCAGGCCGGAGCCGGCATCGTCGCGGATTCCGATCCCGACACCGAGGATCTGGAAAGCCGCGCGAAGGCCGCCGCCGTCCTGCGCGCCGTCGAGGTCGCCGAGTCGTTGCGACCGCCGTCATGACGGCCGCGGGGTCCCCCTCCGCGGGGCGCCCATCCTCCCCGCGCGACCGGGCCGGCACCGCGGAGCCGCCTTCGCCGGGCCACCCTCCCGGGGGCGATGTGCACGCGGCCGAGGCGATGCGACGCGGCCACCGGGAACGCACCCTCGCGGTGTTGGGATGTCTGCTCGGTGCCGGCGTCGTGCTCGTGTCGGGCGGTGCGACCTGGGTGTCCGCCCGGGTGAGCGTGCCCCGCGGTGGGGCGGACGGCGGCGCCGTCGCGGCGCCACTCGCCGTGCACTGGACCGGCGGGGCGCTTGCCTCGCCGGCGACCGCTCTCGCCCTGATCGGGCTTACCGCGGCCGTGGCGATCGTGGCCACCCGGCGCCTCGGGCGGCCGGTCATCGGTGTGCTCATCGCGGCCGCCGGGGTCGGCATCGCCTACGTGGCCGGACGCATCGGCTGGGATCCACTCCCGACGCTGCGCGAGACCGATCAGGTCCGCCAGCTCGTGCCCGGTGGCCAGGCGCGGATCGATGACGTCAGCCAGACGATCGCTCCCTGGCTGTCGTTCGCGGGCGGGCTGCTGCTCATCCTCGTCGGCGCCCTCGTCGTCCTGCGCGGCCGGTCATGGCCCGCGATGTCCGGCCGCTACCAGGCCCGCGATGCCACTCCGGCCGACGCCTGGGACGCGATCGAGCGGGGCCACGACCCGACCTGATCACCTGGCGTCTCCGCGGCGCCCGGCCCGGCGGGCCGGCCAGCCGGAACCGGGAGCGCCACCGGCCAGCGGGTCGGCGGGCGCCAAGTCCGCGGGTGGGAGGTCGGGAAACGGGTCGACCAGCTCCGCGAGAGCCAGTGCCCGGCGGTCCAGGTCGGCTTCGAGCATCATCATGACGGCGTCCATCCGGATCAGGCAGCGGGACAGCTCGTCGAGCTGCTCGGCGAGCTCGGGCTCGAGGCGGGGCCGCGGGTGCGCGCCTGGGGCGTCGCGCGCCGCGGGCACCCGGGCGGCGCTGAGGGGGGCGAGATGCGGCAGATGTCCATCGGAACTCTCCTTGGTATCCCTTGATATCGAACTCATGTTCGACTATAGGGGGTGCCGGCGATCGACGCCAGCCCGCCACGCCGTCCCTGGGGCGCTGCCCGGGTCCGCCCGAGGATTCGGTCCGTTCGAGGGTCCGGTCCGTTCGAGGACATGTGCGGCGTGCCATGCGTGTTTCCGGTCGGCGAAGGCGCGGCGGTCCCGAGCGTGCGCGCCGCGGCCGCCGATCCCGAGAACCTGCCGCCGATCCCGAGAACCTGTCGTGCGGCCGCCCGGATCTCGTGATGCCGTTGCCCGGCGACCGAGGTGGTAACCCGGTTGTGCCTCTGCGCACGGTGGTTCACCGGACTCGTCGCGTCACTCTGTCAACGGGCTCACGACGCAAGATCGATTGCAGATCGTAGCTGATCGGTGTAGGCGGATCCGAAGTGGCTGACGGTGCAGTCTCCGTGAAGATGGGTGTGTTCGGGTCGCTACCCGATTCCTCACGGGAAACTCAACTATGTGGAGTTATGGATCGTAGCCGCATGTGGGGGTGCCGGGCTCACCGTGCCTGCCTGGCCTACCATCGGCGGCATGACCGCGACAGTCGCGAGCGCGGGGCGATGAGCGTTCTCGCCGAGATCCTCGACGGGGTCGGGATCGATCTTGCCGCCCGCGAGCAACAGACCTCTCTGGCAGATCTCAAGCGGCGGGTGGAACGCGTTCCCGACCCGAAGGACGCGCTAGCCGTCTTCCGGGACTCCCGGGTCTCGGTGATTGCCGAGGTGAAGCGCCGTTCCCCCTCGAAGGGGGAGCTGGCGGCCATCACCGACCCCGCTGCCCTCGCCACCGAGTACGAGGCGGCGGGCGCCGCCGCGGTGAGTGTCCTGACCGAGCAACGGCGCTTCGGCGGCTCCCTGGCCGACCTCGATGCCGTGCGTCGCGCGGTGGACGTCCCGCTGCTGCGCAAGGACTTCATCGTGTCGCCCTACCAGGTCTTCGAGGCCCGGGCGCACGGGGCGGACATCGTCCTGCTCATCGTCGCGGCGCTGGACCAGCCGCGACTCGTCGGCCTGCACGAGCGGATCGAGTCCCTGGGCATGACGGCGCTGGTCGAGGTGCACGACGAGGCGGAGATGGTGCGGGCGATGGACGCCGGCGCCCGACTGGTCGGGGTGAACGCCCGCGACCTGCACACGCTGAAGATCGATCGGAGCACCTTCGCCCGGCTCGTGCCGATGGTGCCCCCGGGAGTGCTCGCGGTCGCCGAGTCCGGCATCCGGGGGCCGCACGATCTGCTCGCCTACGCCGCCGCGGGGGCGGACGTGGTACTGGTCGGCGAGGCGGCCGTCACCGGCGATCCCCGTCAGACGGTCGCCGATCTGGTGGCGGCCGGCGCGCACCCGGCGGCCCGGATCGGGCGCTGAGGCCGTCGGCGCCCGTGCCCCGGTAGCCGGGGCTCGGCCCTATACAGTCGCACCGTGACCATCCGAACCGCTGCCGAGTCAGTTCGCCCCGCGGCCGCCGGAACCGGGACGCCGTCGAGCTCCGGTCCGGCCCGTCTGGACGCGTCGAGCTGGCAGGCGTTCCCCGACTCCTCGGGGCACTTCGGGCGTTTCGGTGGTCGCTTTGTCCCCGAGGCCCTCATGGCAGCGCTGGACGAGCTCACCGCGGCCTACGCGGCGGCCAGGGTGGATCCCGGCTTCACCGCGGAACTGGACGAGCTGCTGGCGAGCTACGCGGGCCGGCCCACTCCGCTCACCGACACCCACCGGCTCACCGCGCACGTTGGCGGTGCCCGCATCCTGCTCAAGCGTGAGGACCTCGCGCACACCGGTTCCCACAAGATCAATAATGTCCTCGGGCAGTGCCTGCTGACCCGGCGGATGGGCAAGACCCGGGTCATCGCCGAGACCGGAGCCGGTCAGCACGGTGTTGCCACGGCCACCGCCTGCGCCCTGCTCGGCCTGGACTGCGTCGTCTACATGGGCGAGGAGGACACCCGCCGGCAGGCCCTCAACGTCGCCCGGATGCGCCTGCTCGGCGCCGAGGTCGTCGCGGTCACGTCCGGCAGCCGAACGTTGAAGGACGCCATCAACGAGGCCATGCGCGACTGGGTGGCCACCGTTGGCACGACCCACTACTGCATCGGGTCGGTGATGGGCCCGCACCCGTTCCCGATGCTGGTCCGCGATTTCCAGCGGATCATCGGGATCGAGGCCCGCGCCCAGGTGCTCGACCGTGTCGGCCGGCTGCCCGACGCCGTCGTCGCCTGCGTCGGTGGCGGCTCGAACGCGATGGGCATCTTCCACCCGTTCATCCCCGACGTCGAGGTCGCGCTGATCGGCTGCGAGGCCGGGGGGGACGGGGTCACCACCGGTCGGCACGCCGCGGCGATCGCCGGCGGTTCCGCGGGCGTGCTGCACGGCATGCGGACGTTCCTGCTGCAGGACGAGTTCGGGCAGACCCAGGTCTCCCACTCGATCTCGGCGGGTCTGGACTACCCCGGCATCGGCCCCGAACATGCCCTGCTGCACGAGACTGGTCGGGCGAGCTATCGGGTCGTGGACGACACCGCCGCGATGGAGGCGCTCGCGCTGGTGGCCCGTACCGAGGGCATCCTGGTCGCGATCGAGAGCGCGCACGCCTTCGCGGGTGCCCTCGACGTCGCCCGGGAGCTCGGTCCGGGCGCGGTCGTCGTCGTCAACTGCTCCGGTCGGGGGGACAAGGACGTCGACACCGCCGCCCGCTGGTTCGACCTCCTAGACGAGGCCGATGCCGGCAGGGGCCGGCCTGAGGGAGGACCCTGAGGGACCCTGCCTCGGGACCGGCGCAACCAAAGACAGGACACATCGGCCCTCGGGCCCGACGGAACGGACGCACGGTGCAGAGTCGGTTGGACGCAGTGTTCGCGGCGGCCCGCGAGGAGGGGCGGTCGGTGCTGGTCGGCTATCTGCCCGCGGGATTCCCGACGGTGGACGGGGCGATCGAGGCCATGCGGGCCATGGTGGCGGCGGGAGTCGACGTCGTCGAGGTCGGCCTGCCCTACTCCGACCCCACCATGGACGGTCCGGTGATCCAGGATGCGGCGGATGCGGCCCTGCGCGGCGGGGTCACGACGCAGGACGTGATCCGCACCGTCGAGGCCGTCGCCGCGACGGGGGCCCCGACTCTGGTCATGTCCTACTGGAACCCGATCGACCGCTACGACGCGGCCGCGTTCGCGGCCGATCTCGCCGCTGCCGGGGGCGCCGGGGCGATCACTCCGGACCTGCCGCCCGAAGAGGCCGGGCCCTGGCTCGACGCGTGCGCCGCGCACGGCCTGGCCCCGGTGTTCCTCGTCGCTCCCAGCTCCTCGGACACCCGCCTCCGGCTGGTCGCCGGCGTCGCGCGCGGCTTTGTCTACGCCGCCTCGCTGATGGGTGTCACCGGGACCCGGGCGGCGGTCGGCGAGCGGGCGGCCGATCTGGTCGCCCGGGTGCGGGCCGCCACCGAGCTCCCGGTGGCGGTGGGGCTCGGGGTGAGCACCGCGGCGCAGGCCGCCGAGGTCGCGGGCTTCGCCGACGGTGTGATCGTCGGCTCCGCGCTGGTGAAGGTCCTGCTCGAGGCGGAACGTTCCGGAGCCGGCGCCTCAGCGGGCCTCGCCGGAATCCGTCGGCTCGCCGCGGAACTCGCCGGAGGGGTGCGCGCTCCCGTCCCGGCGTGAACTCCCGGCCGTCCCGGCCCAGCCGTCACAGCTGTCGCCCACATCTATCGCCGCCTATACCACCCCGCTGCGCACCGAGTGGGACACGTGGCTGTGCGACACGTGGCCGGACTACCCCGCGCGTGATGGACGGGTCCACGAGATAGCCTGGCAACCGTGGTTCTTGCCGCTATTCCCAGCCCATCGCGTGGCGTGGTGTATCTCGGGCCGGTGCCGCTGCGCGCCTACGCCCTGATGATCATTATTAGCATCTTCGTCGCCGTATTCGTGACGGGAAGAAGGCTGCGCGCCCGCGGCATGGATCCCATGGTGGCCAGCGAGGTCGCCTACTGGGCCGTCCCGTTCGGCATCGTCGGCGCCCGTGTCTACCACGTGGTCAGCACCCCGGACGCCTACTTCGGCCGGGACGGCAACGTGCTGGACGTCATCAAGATCTGGAACGGCGGGCTGGGTATCTGGGGCGCCATCGCGGGCGGGGCGTTCGGCGCGTGGCTGGCGACCCGGCGCTACGGCATCAGCCTCGCCCTGTTCGGCGACGCCGCGGCGCCGGGCATCATCCTCGCCCAGGCGATCGGACGCTGGGGCAACTGGTTCAACCAGGAGCTGTACGGCAAGGCGAGCACCCTGCCCTGGGCGGTGCGCATCGACGAGAAGCACCAGATCATCCCCGGTGTGTCCACCTACCAGCCGACCTTCCTCTACGAGTTCCTGTGGAACCTGGTGGTGGCCGGGATCCTGTTGGTCGTCGATCGACGGCACCGGCTCAGCCGCGGCAAGCTGTTCTACCTCTACGTCGCGCTCTACACGTTCGGCCGGTTGTGGATCGAGATGCTGCGCATCGACACGGCGAACCAGATCCTCGGGCTGCGGGTCAACGTCTGGACCTCGATCGTCGTCTGTCTGGGGGCGTTGCTGGCGCTGGCGGTCACCCGCCGTCCCGTGGACCCGAATCTGTCCAGGGAGGAGCAGGAGGCCCTCGGGATCGCCCGTTCCCGGCCCGCGACGCGGTCCACGGTGACGACCGCCGGTGCCGGTGCCGCCGACCAGCGAGCGGCCGGTCCCGATCTGGCCGCTCTCGACTCGGCCGGTCCCGATCCGGCCGATCCCGATCCGGCCGGTCCCGATCCGGCCGATCCCGATCCGGCCGATCCCGATCCGGCCGATCCCGGTTCCGCCGGGTCGGTACCCGCCGCCGCGGTGCCCGACGACTCCGGGCCGACCGCCACCACTGCCGCCACTGCCGCCACTGCCGTACCGGCTGGTTCGCAGCAGCAGAGCCGCGGCCTGGCAACGAGATTGCCGGCGAGCGGTGGGCACACGTCGGCCGTTCCGCCGGAGGAGCCGCAGACGCCCTGATGAGACGCCGTCTCCGGCGGGGCCCCGGGCGTCGGCCGGACCGTCGGCCTTCCCCTACTCGTAGTGACCGAGGCCGGGTGGGGAGGTATGACGTCATCTGGCGGTGATTTCCTGGACATATTTGATCACGGCGCATGAGCGGGTCGCGTGGCACACTCGGTAGAGACACGGGGCGCCGGGCCAGCGCCGCCGTGCCGTCACACCACTCGGACAGCGTCGTCCGCACCCCCTTCAGCCCCTGAAGATGGACAGGACTTCGCCGGATGCCGAGTGCGCAAGGTCTTTACGACCCCACCTTCGAACACGACGCCTGTGGCGTCGGCTTCGTCGTCGATGTACACGGCAGGCGCAGTCACGAGCTGGTCGAGCAGGGCCTGACCGTGCTGCGTAACCTCGACCACCGGGGTGCCTCGGGCAGCGACCCGGACACCGGCGACGGAGCCGGCATCCTGGTGCAGGTCCCCGATCTGTTCCTGCGTGACGTCGTCGACTTCGCGCTGCCCGCCCCGGGGCGTTACGCCGTCGGGATCGCCTGCCTGCCGCAGGTCTCGGGGGAGCGGGACGACGCCGTGCGCACCATCAGCCGCATCGTCCGCCAGGAGGGGCTGCGGGTCCTCGGCTGGCGTGAGGTGCCGGTCGTCAGCCACATCGTCGGGCACGCGGCCCACGAGGTTGAGCCGCGGATGCGGCAGCTGTTCCTCGCATTGCCCGGCAGTCTGCCCGCCGCCGGTCCGGTTGAGGGCGGCGCGGGAGACGGGTTCGACCAGGCCGACCTCGAACGCCGGGCGTTCTGCGCCCGCAAGCGGATCCGCCGGGAGACCGGCGTCTACCTGGCGTCGCTGTCGTCACGGACCCTGGTCTACAAGGGGATGCTCACCACCCACCAGCTCTCGGCCTACTTCCCGGACCTCGACGACCCCCGGTTCGCCAGTGCCATCGCGCTGGTGCACAGCCGGTTCTCCACGAACACCTTCCCGAGCTGGCCGCTGGCGCACCCGTACCGGTTCGTCGCCCACAACGGGGAGATCAACACCGTCCGCGGGAACCGGAACTGGATGCGGGCCCGCGAGGCGCTGCTCGCCAGCGACCTGATCCCCGGTGACCTCTCCCGGCTATTTCCCATCTGCGCGGACGGGGCGAGCGACTCGACGAGCTTCGACGAGGTCCTGGAACTGCTGTACCTGGGTGGTCGCAGCCTTCCGCACGCGGTGCTGATGATGATCCCCGAAGCGTGGGAGAACCACACCGAGATGGACTCGGCGCTGCGCGCCTTCTACCAGTTCCACTCCACGCTGATGGAGCCGTGGGACGGCCCGGCCTCCATCGCGTTCACCGACGGGACGGTCATCGGGGCGGTGCTCGACCGTAACGGACTGCGGCCGTCGCGGTACTGGGTCACCGACGACGGCCTGGTCGTGATGGCCTCCGAGGTGGGCGTGCTCGACATCCCGCCGCACAAGGTGGTGCAGAAGGGCCGGCTCCAGCCGGGGCGGATGTTCCTGGTGGACACCGCCGAGGGGCGCATCGTCAGCGACGAGGAGATCAAGTCCGAGCTCGCGAACGCGGCGCCGTACGCGGAGTGGCTGCACGCCGGTCTGATCGAGCTGGACGACCTGCCCGAGCGGGAGCAGCTCCTCTATGGGCACTCCTCGGTGCTGCGTCGCCAGCAGGTGTTCGGCTACACGCTGGAGGAGCTGCGCGTGCTCGTCGCGCCGATGGCGCGCACGGGCGCGGAGCCGATCGGCTCGATGGGCACCGACACGCCGGTGGCGGTGCTCTCCAGCCGTCCCCGGCTGCTGTTCGACTACTTCACCCAGTTGTTCGCGCAGGTCACCAACCCGCCGCTGGACGCGATCCGCGAGGAGCTGGTGACGAGCCTGGGCCGGGTGCTCGGCCCGGAGGGCAACCTGCTCGCGCCGTCCCCGGCGTCCTGCCGGATGGTGCACCTGCCCTATCCGGTGATCAGCAGCAGCCAACTTTCGAAGATCATCGGTATCAATGACGACGGTGACATGCCCGGCTTCGCCTCGGTGACGGTCCGTGGTCTGTATGACGTCGACGGGGGCGACGCGGCGCTCGCCGCCCGGCTGGCGGAGATCTGCGCCGGGGTCAGCGAGGCCATCGCCGACGGTGCCCGCATCGTCGTGCTCTCCGACCGGGACTCCGACACGCGCAAGGCCCCGATCCCGTCGCTGCTGCTGACCGCCGCCGTGCACCACCACCTGATCCGGGAGCGGACCAGGACGAAGGTCGGCCTCATCGTCGAGTGCGGCGACGCCCGCGAGGTGCACCACATCGCACTGCTCACCGGCTACGGCGCCGCGGCAGTCAACCCGTACCTGGCATTCGAGTCGATCGACAGCCTCATCGCCGAGGGCGAGATCGTCGGGGTGTCCCGGGAGCAGGCCGAGAAGAACATGATCAAGGCACTCGGCAAAGGCGTGCTGAAGGTGATGTCCAAGATGGGCATCTCGACGGTGGCGAGCTACACCGGCGCCCAGGTCTTCGAGGCAATCGGGCTGTCCCAGGAACTGATCGACGCCTATTTCGCGGGTACCCCGTCGCGCCTCGACGGCGTCGGGCTCGACGTCATCGCGGCGGAGGTGGCCGCGCGGCACCGGCGGGCCTATCCGCCGATCGCTTCCGAGCACGCGCACCGCACGCTGGAGGTCGGCGGCGAGTACCAGTGGCGCCGCGAGGGTGAGCTGCACCTGTTCAACCCGGAGACCGTCTTCCTGCTCCAGCACGCCACCCGCACCCGGCAGTACGAGACCTTCCAGAAGTACACCGCCCGGGTCGACGGCCTGTCCCGGGAGAACGCGACGCTGCGGGGTCTGTTCGAGCTGCGTACCGGGGTGCGCACGCCGGTGCCGATCGAGGAGGTCGAGCCGGCCTCGGAGATCGTCAAGCGGTTCGCGACCGGCGCCATGTCCTACGGCTCGATCAGCGCCGAGGCGCACGAGACGCTGGCTATCGCCATGAACCGGCTCGGCGGGAAGTCGAACACCGGCGAGGGCGGCGAGGACGCGGAGCGGTTCACGCCGGACGCGAACGGGGACCTGCGCCGCTCCGCGGTCAAGCAGGTCGCCAGCGGCCGGTTCGGGGTGACCAGCGAGTACCTCGCCAACGCCGACGACATCCAGATCAAGATGGCCCAGGGGGCGAAGCCCGGCGAGGGGGGGCAGCTTCCTGGCCACAAGGTCTACCCGTGGATCGCGAAGACGCGGCACTCGACGCCCGGTGTCGGGCTCATCTCCCCGCCGCCGCACCATGACATCTACTCGATCGAGGACCTCGCCCAGCTCATCCACGACCTGAAGAACGCCAACCCCAAGGCCCGGGTGCACGTCAAGCTGGTCGCCGAGGTCGGCGTCGGCACGGTCGCCGCCGGGGTCTCCAAGGCGCACGCCGACGTGGTGCTGATCTCCGGGCACGACGGCGGGACGGGCGCCTCGCCGCTGACCTCGCTGAAGCACGCGGGTGCCCCGTGGGAGCTGGGGCTGGCCGAGACCCAGCAGACGCTGCTGCTCAACGGCCTGCGCGACCGCATCGTCGTGCAGGTCGACGGGCAGCTGAAGACCGGCCGCGACGTCATCGTCGGGGCGCTGCTGGGGGCCGAGGAGTTCGGTTTCGCCACCGCCCCGCTGGTGGTTGCCGGCTGCGTGATGATGCGCGTCTGCCATCTCGACACCTGTCCGGTCGGTGTGGCGACCCAGAACCCGGAACTGCGCAGGCGGTTCACCGGCAGGCCCGAGTTCGTCGAGGCCTTCTTCACCTTCATCGCCGAGGAGGTGCGCACCTACCTCGCCGCGCTGGGCTTCCGCAGCCTGCAGGAGGCGGTCGGCCGGGTCGACCTGCTCGACGCCCGCGCCGCCGTCGACCACTGGAAGGCCTCCGGCCTCGACATCACCCCGTTGCTGCACACCCCGGAGCGGCCCTTCGGCGGCTCGCTGAACTGCACGTCCAGCCAGGACCACGGGTTGGACAAGGCGCTGGACAACTCGCTGATCCAGCTGTGCGAGGGGGCGCTCGACGACGGCCGGCCGGTCTGGCTGGAGATGCCGATCCGCAACGTCAACCGAACCGTGGGCACCATGCTCGGCTACGAGGTGACGAAGCGCTTCGGCGCGGCGGGGCTGCCCGACGACACGATCCAGCTGCGGTTCACCGGCTCCGCGGGGCAGAGCTTCGGCGCCTTCGCGCCCCGCGGCATGACGCTGACCCTCGAGGGCGACGCGAATGACTACGCCGGCAAGGGCCTCTCCGGCGGCAAGATCTTCGTCTTCCCGCCGAAGGAGTCCCCGCTGCGGGCCGAGGAGAACATCGTCGCCGGTAACGTCCTGCTCTACGGAGCGACGGGCGGCGAGGCGTTCTTCCGCGGGATCGTCGGCGAGCGGTTCTGCGTGCGCAACTCCGGGGCGACCGCGGTGGTCGAGGGGGTCGGCGACCACGGCTGCGAGTACATGACCGGCGGTACCGTGCTGGTACTCGGGGCCATCGGGCGCAACTTCGCCGCGGGCATGAGCGGCGGCGTGGCCTACCTGTACGACCCGGTCGAGGCGCGGATCAACACCGAGATGGTGGACGTCGAGGCGCTGGGCGACGCCGACGAGACGATCGTGCGGGACCTGCTCGTCCGGCACCGCCGGGAGACCGGTTCGACGGTGGCTGCCCGGCTGTACGCCGACTGGGACACCGTGCGCGGGTCGTTCCGTAAGGTGATGCCACGGGACTACAAGCGGGTGCTGACCGCCATCCGGCAGGCGCAGGAGCAGGGGCTCGTCGCCGACGAGGTCATCATGGCGGCGGCTCGTGGCTGACTGGGCCGCCAAGCACGACCCGACCATCATCGCGATCGCGCGGACCCGACAGGAGCGGCATGGCTGACCCGACCGGCTTCCTCAAGCACCGCAGGGAGCTGCCGAAGCGCCGTCCCGTGGACGTCAGGATCACTGACTGGCGCGAGGTGTACGAGTCGTTCCCCGAGGAGCATCTGCGCACGCAGGCCAGCCGCTGCATGGACTGCGGCATCCCGTTCTGCCACGAGGGCTGTCCGCTCGGGAACATCATTCCGGAATGGAACGACCTGACCCGGCGCGGCGACTGGGTGGACGCCATCGAGCGGCTGCATGCGACGAACAACTTCCCCGAGTTCACCGGGCGGCTGTGCCCGGCGCCGTGCGAGGCGGCCTGCGTGCTCGGCATCGGCGACGATCCGGTGACCATCAAGCAGGTCGAGGTCAGCATCATCGACCGCGCCTGGGCCGACGGCACCGTGGTCCCGGTCCCGCCGTCGCTGCGTACCGGCAAGCGGGTGGCGGTCGTGGGCTCCGGCCCGGCCGGTCTCGCCGCCGCCCAGCAGCTTACCCGGGCCGGCCACGAGGTCGTGGTCTACGAACGGGCCGACCGAATCGGCGGCCTGCTCCGCTACGGCATCCCCGAGTTCAAGATGGAGAAGCGGGTCCTGGACCGCCGGCTCGCGCAGATGGCGGCCGAGGGCACGTCGTTCATCACGTCCTGCAATGTCGGCCTCGACATCTCCGTGGACGAGCTGCGTTCCTCCTACGATGCGACGGTCCTCGCCGGGGGATCGACGGTCGGCCGGGACCTGCCTGTTCCCGGCCGGGAGCTGGGTGGCATCCATCTCGCGATGGAGTTCCTCGTGCCCGCGAACCGGGTCGCGCAGGGGGATCTGCCCGAGTCGCCCATCTCCGCCAAGGGTAAGAACGTGGTCATCATCGGCGGCGGTGACACGGGCGCGGACTGCCTGGGCACCTCCCACCGCCAGGGCGCGCTCTCCGTGCACCAGCTCGAGATCATGCCCCGGCCGCCGGAGCTGCGGGCCCCGGCCAACCCGTGGCCGTCATACCCGATCATCTACCGGGTCTCCAGCGCGCACGAGGAAGGCGGCGAGCGGGTCTTCGCCGTCTCCACCGAGCGCTTCCTCGGTGACGAGGATGGCAACGTGCGGGCGCTGCGCCTGCACGAGGTGCGCCTCGTCGGCGGGAAGTTCGAGAAGGTCGAGGGTACCGACACCGAGCTGCCCTGCCAGCTGGTGCTGCTCGCCATGGGGTTCACCGGCCCGGAACGGCCCGGCCTGCTGACCGATCTCGGGGTGGAGCTGGACGCGCGCGGCAACGTGGCGCGCGACGCCGGGTGGGCCTCCTCGGTCCCCGGCGTGTTCGTCGCCGGGGACATGGGACGCGGGCAGTCACTGATCGTCTGGGCGATTGCCGAGGGACGTGCCGCCGCCGCCGCCACCGACCGCTGGCTGATGGGCAGGACGGACCTGCCCGAGCCCATCACGCCGACGCGTCGCTGACCGGGAGCCGGCCAGCCCCGGCGTGCAGCCGGGACACCGGAGCACTTTTTGGCCGAAGATTCATGTGATCTGTCTTGCTCCATGCCGGATCTGCGGCGATTGACCGGACTCGCCGACCAGCCTGGTGACCTGCGGCGGTACCGTTCAGTGCCATGAGGCTCGTGCTGCTCGGTCCACCTGGCTCCGGCAAGGGAACCCAGGGCGCTCGCATCAGCGCCCGGCACGGCATCCCCTCGATCTCGACCGGCCGGCTGTTCGACCGGCAGATCGCCGCGGGTACGCCGCTGGGCCGTCGCGCGGAGCGCTACGTCCGCGCGGGCGAGCTGGTCCCCGACGAGATCGTGCTCGACGTCGTCGCCGACCGGCTCGAGAGTGGCGTCGACTGTGCGGTGGGGTTCCTGTTCGACGGGTTCCCCCGGACCTACCCCCAGGCCGAGGCGTTGGACCGGATGCTCGTGGCGACCTGCGGCCCGCTCGACGCGGTCATCGACCTGGACGTCGACGTCGACGAGGTGCTCGACCGCATCCGGCGCCGGTCCCGCACCGAGGACCGGGTCGACGACGCGGAGGACACCGCCCGGCGCCGGTTGAAGGTCTTCGCGGAGGAGACCGCACCGCTGCGCCGCTACTACCGGCAGGGTGGCCTGCTGCGCACGGTGGACGGTTCCGGCAGCCCGGACGAGGTCGCGGCCCGCATCGAGGAGACGCTGGCGGACGTCGCCCATCCAGCTCTGCGGGCCCAGCCGGATCTGCCTGTCTGCCGGTAGGCCGTGGGTCGCCGAGGAGGGGAGCGGGGGCGCCTCGCGCACGTCTCCCTCGTCTCCCTCGTCGTGCTCTGCTGGCTGCCGCTGGTCGTCGTCATCACCGCGTGGCGGACCGTGCTGAACCCGGCTTTCTACTCGCAGTCGCTGAACCGGGCCGACGCCTACGACCGCGTCTACACCCAGGTACTGCCCGATCCCGCGGTCGACACGTTGCTGGCCGGCCTCCCGATCGACAGCTCCCTCGTCACCGCGAACCTGCGCACGGTGCTGCCCCCGTCAACGATCCAGGCGATGACCGACGAGCAGATCAACCGGATCGTCGACTACCTGCGGGCCGACACGGACGACGTCGAACTCGCCGTCGACCTCCGGCCGATCTTCGACAACATCTCGGGCCTGGCCAACCGGTACGTCGCCGGTGAACTGGGCGCCGGCACCAGCTACCAGGTCACCACCGTGCAGGAGTTCACCCACGGTGTCGTCACCGCGCTCGACGACATCGCTGCCGGGCGTCCGCCGAAGTCCCTACCCACGATCGAGCTCTCCCCGCAGGACACCGACCGCGTCCTGCCCGTGGTGCTGGGCCGGGTGGACGCCGACACCCGTGCGCGCATCGAGGCTCCGCTGCGCGCCCTGCTGAGGTCGGGCAACATCGCCGGAGCACTGGCGCTGGTCGGTCCGGAGGTCTTCCAGGGCGACGAGACGGCCATTGGCCGGCTCCAGGCGTATCTCCACGGATCCACCCTCGATCTCGGGGTCCGCCTGTCGGATCTGCATGACCGGCCGATGATCGTTGCGATCGGCCGGCTGCACGACGTCGCCGCGACCCTGGTGTGGGTCTCCCTCCTGCTCGCCCTGATCATGACGGCGGCCCTGGCCGGCATCGTCGTGCTGGCCGGGCGGCGGGGGGTGTCCCGGGTCCGGGCCGCGACCGGTGCGGTGGTCCTCGCCGGCGTCGGTGCCGGGCTGCTCGGCGTCGTCCTGCGCATCGCGCTGCCGAATCCGCTGACCTCGCTGGACGGGCCGTCGCCGCCCCTGCCGCCGGGAGCTGGCGCAGTGCTGGTCGACTTCTCCTCGCGCGCCTACGGCACGCTCGAGAGCGGCTTTCTGCGGATCGTGGTCTGGACGCTGGTGGCCGGCCTGGTCGGCTACGGATTGTCGCTGCTCGTCGCGGTGTCCGCTCGGTGGAACCGGACCGGCCGGCGGCGCCGGGTCGCCACGGCGTTCGCCCTCGCGCTGCCCCTGATGATCACTGTGACCTGGACGGCCTTCCCGGGCGCCGCAGCCGAGGCCCGCAAGCTCTGCAACAGCCAGCAGGCGCTGTGCGACCGGCGCTATGATCAGGTAAGCTACCTGGCCACCCACAACGCGATGGCCACCAGTGAGGACCGGTTTCTCGGGCCCGCCCAGGACCCGGCGATCGCGCACCAGCTCGACCTGGGGGTGCGCGCCCTGCTGCTCGACGTGCACCACTGGACATCGCCGACCCAGGTCGACGCCTACCTGCAGACTCTGCCGCCCGCGACCCACGACGCGCTCGCTCCGCTGACGCGAGGCGCCCGATCGGAACGCCCCGGCACCTGGCTGTGCCATGACCTGTGCCAGCTCGGCTCCCTCGACTTCGTGGCGGAGCTGACCCGGGTCCGGGACTGGATGAACCACAATCCCACCGAGGTCGTGACGCTGATCATCCAGGATAATGAGGTGCCAGCGAGCGAGATCGCCGGCGGCGTGGCGGCCGCGGGCCTCGCGGGGATGGTGACGACGCCGCCGGAGGATCCGCACGGCCGATGGCCGACCCTGCGCGAGATGGTCGGCTCGGGCCGACGCCTGGTGATCTTCACCGAGCGGCAGGACCTGCCGGGCACGTTCCTGCGCAGCTTCTACCGATATGCCGAGGACACCCCGTTCGATGCGAAGAAACCCGAGGACCTGCGGACCTGCGCCCGCAACCGGGGCGTGGACGGTGCCTCGCTGCTGCTGATGAACCACTGGCTCACCGCCGCCGCGCCCAGCCGCCGTGCCGCCCTCGGCGCGAACGCCGCCGAGACCGTGTTCACCCGGGCACAGCGTTGTCGCCAGGAGCGCGGGCGGATCCCGACGTTCGTCGCGGTCGACTTCGCCACGATCGGTGACGCGCAGACGGCGGTGGACCGGCTCAACCGCGTTCGCGGCGCCGGCCGTGGTCCCGGCGGTGCCGGTTCCTGACCCTCGGCCAGCCGGTGGGAGCATATCCGGGCGGTCATGCGTTGACCTGCGAGGAATTATCTAGTGATACGTCACCGTGCGAGGGAGCCCAGGTGCCGATCTGGAACCAGCTGCGTCAGTCCGCTCAGACGATGCAGGGCCAGCTGAACGCCAAGAAAAACGACCTGAAGAGCGGTGCCTTCCGCGATGCGAGCATGGCGATGTGCGCGTTGATCGCTGCGGCGGACGGGACCATCGACCCGGCCGAGCGGCAGCGGGTCGCCGCGCTGATCATCTCCAACGACGTGCTTAGCAACTTTCCCGCGGATGATCTCCAGCGTCACTTCAACGACTATGTCGGCAAGCTGCAGGCCGATTTCGAGTTCGGCAAGGTCTCCGTTCTCCAGGAGATCGCGAAGACGAAGAAGAAGCCGGCGGAGGCCAGGGCGGTCATCCAGATCGGGATCGTCATCGGCGGGGCCGATGGCACCTTCGACAAGACGGAGCAGGCCGTCGTGCGGGAGGCGTGCTTCGCGGTCGGCATCAACCCGGAGGAGTTCGACCTCTGAGCCGGACCGGCCGCACTGCGTCGAGCCCGTCACCCCGTCACCCCGTCACCCTGAACCCGTCACTCTTCCTTCCATCGGCGTAGAGGACACGTGGGACCAGCCGATGCCCTGCTCGCGGGCGGGGCGGGTCTGCTCGCCGGCGCGGTGAACACGATCGCGGGCGGCGGGACCCTGATCGCCTTCCCGGCGCTGCTCGCCACCGGTCTGCCGGCGCTGACCGCCAACATCACCTCATCGGTGGGGCTGGTCACCGGGTACGCCGGTGGGGCGCTGGGCTACCGCCGCGAGCTTGCCGGGCAGGCCGTCCGGCTGCGTGCTCTGGGACCGCCGGCTCTGCTCGGCGGTCTGGTCGGCGCCGTCGTGCTGCTGGCCACGCCCTCCGACAGCTTCCGGGTGCTGGTTCCGTACCTGGTGCTGGTCTCCTGTCTGCTCCTGGCGGCTCAGTCCCGGCTCGCGGCCGTGGTGGCACGCCGGAGAGCCAGCACGGCCGTGGTCGACGCCACGGCCCGGGTGACCTGGCCGACCCGGCTTGGGATCTTTGTCGCGGGAGTCTACGGATCGTATTTCGGCGCGGGGCTCGGGGTGCTGCTCCTCGGGGTGCTGGGCATTCTGCTCGCCGACGACCTGCAGCGCACCAACGCGCTGAAGACGCTGCTCGCGTTCGGGGTCAACGCTGTGGGAGTGGCGGTCTTCCTGGTCACCGCGAAGGTCTCGTGGGGGTTCGCCGGCATCCTCGTGCTCGCTTCCCTGTTCGGCGGGACGATCGGTGCCCGGGTGGCCCGCCGGCTACGACCGAACGTTCTACGTGGCACGGTCATCATGCTCGGTGCGACCGTGGCGATCGTGCTGTTGATCCGTGGCTGAGTAACCTGCTGTCCGTCCAACCTGCTGCCCGTCGATTGTCTTGCGTTAGCGGACGATGCACGCCGTCGTTATCGTACATTCTCGCAAGCAACTCGGCTAGGTAGCGGCTACGCTCCCGAAGCTAGCTTGAGGAAATGGCTCCGGTGACAGCCGGCTGGGTTATCGGTGGGCCCTACGTTCGCCGTCCTCCTGTGAGGAGTTATCCACAGGTGGCCTGTGGCGCTGGATTACCGGGGCTACCTGATGGATTCTCGGTCCATGACGTTTTCCGCTTCGGCCTCGCCCCCGCCGATCCGTCCCGTGCGCTATCCCGGTTTCGACCCCGCGGTCCGCCTCGCCGGTCGCCAGGGGGGTGCGATCACCTACCGGCAGGCGATGGCCGCTGGGCTGACCCGCGGCCAGCTGCGCCAGCTCGTCCACTCCGGCCAGTGGAGCCATCCGGTGCGCGGTGTCTTCGTCGTACCCCTCGGCCCGACGGAGCTCCCTGGCTCCGTCGACGACGTCCCGCGGCCGGGGGATCGGCGGCGCGCCGAGCATTCTGAAACCCGGGAGTCTGAAATCCGGGAGAAGGAATCCGCAGGACTTGTCCGGAACGACGTCGCGCGCCGACGAAGAAAGCGCCATGGTGCCATCACCGCGGGCCCCGGGCACGCGGCGCCGATCGTCGGCGATGAAAATACCACGCCGATTCTCCCGGTCTTCTCCTCGCCGTTTTCGGCACGGGTGCGGGCCGCGCTCATCGGGCGTCCCCGAGCCGTCGTCTGCGGGATCACCGCCGCCCGGCTCCACGGTTTTCCGCTCGCGGTTCCGGAAAGCTCCACCGAACCCGTGCACCTCCTTCTTCCGGCTCGGCAGACCCGGGCCCAGCCGCGCGGGATCCGGCTGCACTTCAGCGATCTCGACGCCGACCAGCGCCTCGAGCTGGGTGGGATCCCACTCACCTCGTCGGAGCGGACGTTGACGGATCTCGTGCTGGCCGCCCAGTCGCGTGAGGCGGCGGTCGCCCACCTGGACGCAGCCCTGCACCGCGGCCTAGTGCCGAGCTTGGCGGGGGCGCGGGCGGCCGCCGAGGGGCGGCGCGGTTTCCGGCAGACGACCGACTGGTGGTCGCTGGCCGACGGCCGGGCCGAGAACCCCCTGGAGACCCGGCTGCGGCTGCTGCTGGCCGACAACGGGCTCGCGCCCGTGGAATTGCAGTGGCCGGTCAGGGACGGGACCGGTCAGATCATCACCCGGCTGGATCTTGCCTGGCCGGCGCAGCGACTCGACGTGGAGGCGGACACCTTCTCGGCCACCAGCCCGCCGGCGATGATCTACCAGGACCGTCACCGCGGCAACATCCTCGCCGCGTTGCGCTGGACGGTGCTGCGGTTCAGCGTGGCCGACGTGACCTGGCATCCGGAGCGGGTCGTCTCGGCGGTGACCCGGGTCCTGGCGGCGCGGGCGGCCGAGCGGGCCGAGGCGTCCAGAGTGGCCGCTGAGGCGTCCGCCGCCGGCACAGCCGCGGTGGCTGAGCGGCTGCGGGCATCGTGAGCAGAAACACGATCCGGCGAAACGCGCGCAAGGTGTTGTGACGGGAAGTACATTCCAGGCCGCCTGGGCCCCCCGGGCCTACGATCCGGAACATGAGCGTTCCATCGGCCGGGTTGTCGCTGGCCGCAGACTTTCCGGAGGCGACGCGCGCCGATTGGCAGACGCTCGTCCTGCAGGTGCTGCGCAAGTCTGGCGTGGCGACCGAGGCGACTACTCCCGGCGAAGTCGAGGAGCTGTTGGCCACGCGGACCTATGACGGTCCGCGGATCCGTCCGCTCTACACCGCCGAGAACGCCCCCGCCGGCGGGGTGGGCCTGCCGGGGCTCGCCCCGTTCGTGCGGGGTGGGCGGGCGCAGGGCGCGGGCACCGGCGGCTGGGATGTCCGCGCGCTGCATGACAACCCCGATGCCACGCTCGTCGCCGAGGCGGTCCTCGCCGATCTGGAGAACGGCGCTACCTCGCTCTGGCTGCGGCTGGGGCCCGCCGGTCTGCCGATCGGCGGGCTCGGCGCGGTGCTGCGCGAGGTCTACCTCGACCTCGCGCCGATCGTGCTGGACGCGGGGGAGCTCACCGCCCCGGCCGCCGAGGAGTTCTTCGGCCTCGCCGCCGCCCGCGGCCTGCCCGGTTCGCAGCTCACGGGCAGCCTCGGCGCCGACCCGATCGGTCTGGCCGCGCGGACCGGCTTGCCGGCCGACGGCCCGGTGGGCCTCGCCGAGGCGGTGTCGCTCGCCGGCCGGTGCGTGCGGGAGTTCCCCGGGATCCGCGCCTTCGTCGTCGACGCCCAGCCCTACCACCGCGCGGGTGGCAGTGACGTCGAGGAACTCGGGGCGTCACTGGCCACCGGCGTCGCCTACCTGCGGGAGCTCACCGGGGCCGGCCTGAGCCTTGCCGAGGCGCTCGCCCAGATCGAGTTTCGCTACGCGGTCACCGCCGATCAGTTCTCCTCGATCGCGAAGCTGCGGGCCGCCCGCCGATTGTGGTCACGGGTCGCCGAGGTGTGCGGCGCCGAGCCGGCCAACCGGGCCCAGCGCCAGCACGCGGTCACCTCGGCGGCGATGATGACCCGCCGGGATCCCTGGGTGAACATGCTGCGCACGACGCTGGCCTGCTTCGGCGCCGGTGTCGGCGGCGCCGACGCGGTCACCGTCCTGCCGTTCGACACGCGCCTCGGCCGGCCCGACGACTTCTCCCGCCGGATCGCCCGCAACACCCAGACCCTCCTGCAGGAGGAGTCGAGCCTGATCCGGGTGACCGACCCGGCCGGCGGCTCCTGGTACGTCGAGTTACTCACCGCCGAGCTCGCCGAGGCGGCCTGGGCCTGGTTCACCGAGATCGAGCGGGCCGGCGAGATCGTCGCCGGCCTGCGGTCCGGGCTCATCGCCGAGCGAATCGCGGCCACCTGGGCGACGCGCTCCGACACGATCGCCCACCGGCGGGAACCGATCACCGGGGTGAGCGAGTTCCCGAACCTGGGCGAGAACCTCCCCGAGCGGCACCCCGTGCCCGCCGCGAGCCCCGCCGGCGCCGGCGGGGAGGCCCCCACGGCGGTGGGCGCCGGGCTGCCGGAGCTCACCTACGACCTCACCTTCGAGGAGCTGCGCGCCCGTTCCGACGCGCACCTGGCGGCGACGGGCGGCCGGCCCGTGGTCTTCCTGGCCACCCTGGGCAGCGCGGCGGCCTCGACCGCGCGCGCCACCTTCGCCGCCAACCTGTTCCAGGCGGGCGGGTTCGAGACTCCGACGTCCGGCCCGGGCACGGACCCGGCGTCGATCGCGGCGGCGTTCAGCGCCTCCGGGGCCACCGTGGCCTGCCTGTGCTCGGCCGACAAGGTGTACGCCGAGCACGCCGGGCCGGTCGCCGAGGCGCTGCGGGCCGTCGGGGCGAGCCGGGTGTGGCTCGCGGGCCAGGCCGGTGCGCGCGCGCAGACCGATGCCGCCGCGGGCATCGACGGCTACGTGTTCACTGGATGCAATGCCGTCGCCGTGCTGCGGGCGACGCTCGCCGAGGTTGGGGTGGCCTGATGTCCACGGACAGCTCGCAACGTGCCACGATGATCCCGGACTTCTCCGCGGTGGAGCTGGGCACCACGCCGGCCGGGGCGGACGCGGCGGAAGGTGAGTGGCGGGCCGCCTTGGAGGCGGCGACCGGTAAGGACGCCGACGCGCTGACCTGGGATACCCCCGAGGGCATCGCGGTGAAGCCGCTCTACACTGCCGCCGACACCGCGGGCCTGGACTTCCTGGGCACCTACCCGGGGATCGCGCCCTTCCTGCGCGGCCCGTACCCGGCGATGTACGTCACCCAGCCGTGGACCATCCGCCAGTATGCCGGGTTCTCCACCGCCGCCGCGTCGAACGCCTTCTACCGGCGCAACCTCGCCGCCGGGCAGAAGGGCCTGTCGGTCGCCTTCGACCTGCCGACCCACCGCGGCTACGACAGCGATCACCCGCGGGTCACCGGCGACGTCGGCATGGCCGGCGTCGCCATCGACTCCATCCTCGACATGCGCCAGCTGTTCGACGGTATCCCGCTGGACAAGATGAGCGTGTCGATGACCATGAACGGCGCCGTGCTGCCGGTGCTGGCGCTCTACATCGTCGCGGCCGAGGAGCAGGGGGTGGCCCCGGGGCAGCTCGCCGGGACCATCCAGAACGACATCCTCAAGGAGTTCATGGTCCGCAACACCTACATCTACCCGCCGCAGCCGTCGATGCAGATCATCTCGGACATCTTCTCGTTCACCTCGCAGCAGATGCCGCGGTTCAACTCGATCTCGATCTCCGGCTACCACATGCAGGAGGCCGGGGCGACGGCCGACCTGGAACTGGCCTACACCCTGGCCGACGGGGTCGAGTACATCCGGGCGGGGCTGGGCGCGGGGCTGGATATCGACGCGTTCGCACCAAGGCTGTCGTTCTTCTGGGCGATCGGCATGAACTTCTTCATGGAGGTCGCCAAGCTGCGCGCGGCCCGGCTGCTGTGGTCGCGGCTGGTCAACCAGTTCACCCCGAAGAGCGCCAAGTCGCTGTCGCTGCGGACCCACTCGCAGACCTCGGGCTGGTCGCTGACTGCCCAGGACGTGTTCAACAACGTGGTGCGCACCTGCGTGGAGGCGATGGCCGCCACCCAGGGGCACACCCAGTCGCTGCACACCAACGCCCTCGACGAGGCGCTGGCCCTGCCGACGGACTTCTCGGCCCGCGTTGCCCGCAACACCCAGCTGCTGCTCCAGCAGGAGTCCGGCACCACCCGGGTGATCGACCCGTGGGGCGGCAGCTACTACGTCGAGCGGCTCACCCACGACCTGGCCCGCCGGGCCTGGGAGCACATCGACGAGGTCGAGGCCTCGGGCGGCATGGCGCAGGCCATCGACGCCGGGATCCCGAAGATGCGCATCGAGGAGGCCGCCGCCCGCACCCAGGCCCGCATCGACTCCGGCCGCCAGCCGCTGATCGGGGTGAACAAGTACCGCGTCGACGCGGACGAGGCCATCGAGGTGCTCAAGGTCGACAACTCGGCGGTGCGCGCCGAGCAGATCGAGAAGCTGCGCCGGCTGCGCGCCGACCGTGACCCGGCCGCGGTGGAGGCGGCGCTGCACGCCCTGACCGCGGCGGCCGACGCGGCCCGCGATGGGCGCCGCGGTCCCGGGCTGGAGCAGAACCTGCTGGCGCTCGCCGTCGACGCGGCCCGGGCTCAGGCGACGGTCGGGGAGATCTCCGACGCGCTGGAGAAGGTCTACGGGCGTCACGCGGGCCAGATCCGTACCATTTCCGGGGTGTACCGGGACGAGGCGGGACCTGCCGGCAACATCGTCGCCGCCCGCGAGGCCGCCGCCGCCTTCGAACGTGCCGAGGGTCGCCGGCCCCGGATCCTGGTCGCGAAGATGGGCCAGGACGGTCACGACCGCGGCCAGAAGGTGATCGCCACCGCGTTCGCCGACCTCGGCTTCGACGTGGACGTCGGCCCGCTGTTCCAGACCCCGGCCGAGGTCGCCCGCCAGGCCGTCGAGGCCGACGTGCAGATCATCGGGGTGTCATCGCTGGCCGCCGGCCACCTCACCCTGGTGCCCGCGCTGCGCGAGGAGCTTGCCGCGCTCGACCGGCCCGACATCCTCATCGTGGTCGGCGGGGTCATCCCCCCCGGCGACTTCGACGAGCTGCGGACCGCGGGCGCTGCCGCGATCTTCCCCCCCGGCACGGTCATCGCCGACGCCGCGCTGGACCTGCTCGCGGCCCTGTCGGCCCAGCTCGCTCATCCCGCTCATCCCGCTCACCCCACGGCCTGACCCGCCCGAGTGACGGCAGATCCGGCATGGTGACCCGACGACCGATCGATCCGGGCGAGTACGCCGACGGGGTGCTGGCCTCGTCGCGGACCTGGATCGCGCGGGCCATCACCCTCGTCGAGTCCACCAGGCCCGACCACCAGGAGCTCGCGCAGCGGCTGCTGGTGACGTTGCTGCCGCACGCGGGCAAGGCCCGTCGGATCGGCATCACCGGGGTGCCCGGGGTGGGCAAGTCGACGTTCATCGACGCGCTGGGCACCATGCTCACCGGGAAGGGGCACCAGGTGGCGGTGCTCGCCGTCGACCCCTCCTCGACGCGTACCGGCGGCAGCATCCTGGGGGACAAGACCCGGATGGCGGCGTTGTCCACCGATCCGGCGGCGTTCATCCGGCCCTCGCCCACCGCGGGGACGCTCGGTGGCGTCGCCAAGGCGACCCGCGAGGCGATGGTCGTCATGGAGGCGGCGGGCTACGACGTCGTCCTGGTCGAGACGGTCGGCGTCGGCCAGTCGGAGACGACCGTCGCCGACATGGTCGACACCTTCCTGTTCCTGACCCTGGCCCGGACGGGGGATCAGCTCCAGGGCATCAAGAAGGGGGTGCTGGAGCTCGCCGACGTCATCGCGGTGAACAAAGCCGACGGGCCGCACGAGCTCGACGCCCGCCGTGCCGCCCGGGAACTCGCCGGCGCGCTGCGGCTGCTGCAGGGCTCCGCCGGTCCCCGGGACTGGAACACCCCGGTGCTGACGTGCAGCGCGGTGGAGCGGACGGGGCTGGACACCATCTGGGCGCAGATCGTCAAGCATCAGGACACCCTCGACGCCTCCGGCGAACTCGCCGCCCGCCGGCGCCGCCAGCAGGTCGACTGGATGTGGGCGATGGTCCACGATCGGCTGCTCGCTGGCCTGCGGGCCGATCCGGGGGTCCGCGAGATCACTCCGGACCTTGAACGGCGGGTCCGCGACGGCACCCTCCCCCCGAGCCTGGCCGCCGACGCCATCCTCGCCGCGCATGACGGCTTGGCCGCCCACGAGGGCCGGGCCGCGGCACCCTCCGACCCCGGGCACTGAGCCAGACTGGAGTAGCCTGACCGGCCGACGACCCGCGATGGACCACATCCGCCGGGACGCCCACCGGGGTATGGTCACCCTGCGCGGGCCCGCCTGCGACAGGGCGACCTGGCTGAGGTGGGGAACGGTGCCCGGGAACGGCGTCTACCGATCGTGACGGCTGGAAACGGAGTACGCGGGTGGAGCCGGTGAGCGCGGTCGTCGTCGAGCACGAAGGCAACACGCCGCTGGATGTCGAGGAAGAGCAGGAGACCGGTTTCCAGGACATTGACCGGCCCTGGAAACCCGAGAGCATCCGGGTAAGTACGAAGAGCTTTTCCCTGCGTAACATGCTCGATGCCATCGACGAGGGCTCCCTCGACCTGGGGATCGTCATTAAATAAGTTGATCATTTGATCT
>NZ_CDWTMO010000020.1:0-36094 GCF_977946435.1 Frankia sp. CgKIO3
GGCGGGGGTACGCGGAGGTGGGACATGAGTGACGACGGCCTGGTGTCCGCCGCGGCGAGTCCCGAGGAGCGCGCCTTCGAGGCCGGGTTGCGTCCGCGCACCCTGGCTGAGTTCGTCGGCCAGCGTAAGGTGCGCGAGCAGCTTACGATCATGCTCGAGGGGGCACGGGCGCGCGGTCGCCCGCCGGACCACGTCCTGCTGTCGGGCCCGCCCGGTCTGGGTAAGACCAGCCTTGCGATGATCATGGCGCAGGAGCTCGAGGCTCCGCTGCGGATGACCAGTGGGCCGGCGATCGAACGCGCCGGGGACCTCGTCGCGATCCTCACCGCACTCTCCCCGGGAGAGGTCCTGTTCCTCGACGAGATCCACCGGATCGCCCGGCCAGCCGAGGAACTGCTCTACGCCGCGATGGAGGACTTCCGGGTTGACGTCATCCTGGGCAAGGGCCCGGGCGCGACCGCGATCCCCCTCGACGTGTCGCCATTCACGCTGGTCGGGGCCACGACTCGGTCGGGCCTGCTGACCGGCCCGCTGCGGGACCGGTTCGGGTTCACCGCCCATCTGGACTTCTACGACGCCGACGAGCTCGCCCGGGTGCTGACTCGCTCGGCCGGCCTGCTGGGGGTCACCCTCACCGCCGAGGGAGCCGCCGAGGTCGCTGGCCGGTCGCGTGGTACGCCCCGCATCGCCAACCGGTTGCTGCGCCGGGTGCGCGACTACGCGGAGGTGCGGGCCGACGGCGTGGTCACCCGCGAGATCGCCCAGGCGGCGCTGCGGATCTACGACGTCGACGGGCTCGGACTGGACCGCCTCGACCGGGCCGTGCTGGAGGCGCTGGTCACCCGGTTCGGCGGCGGTCCGGTCGGGCTCACCACGCTCGCCGTGTCGGTCGGGGAGGAACCGGAGACGGTGGAGGACGTGGCCGAGCCGTTCCTGCTGCGTGCCGGCCTGCTGATCCGTACCGCCCGGGGCCGGACGGCCACCCCCGCCGCCTTCGAGCACCTCGGTCTGGACCCCGTCACCGATCCGCTCGGCCGTACCCAGGTCTCGCTGTTTACCGAGGGAGAATGACTGTGAGAGGGCCGGTCGGCCGGGGAGCGGCCACTGAAGGTGATTGGTTCGTCCTGGGTGAGCCGTCCTCGTAACACCGGCCATTCCGGCCGGAGGAGGTCCTGCGCGCCGGGCACAACCGCCCTGCCCACCACGGGCATCCGATCGATACGTACGATCGCCGCAACACATCAGGAGGGCAGGACGTGCACGTACTCGTGGCAGCTTCGGTGACGGCCGACAAGGACGGGGGCAGTTCGATCAGCGGGCTCCTGTTCCCGCTGATCCTCATCCTGGTGATCGTCTACTTCTTCTCGATGCAGCGGCGCCGCGCCAAGGCGCAACAGCAGCAGATGTCGCGGATCGTTCCCGGTACCCTGGTGACGACCACCGCTGGTCTCTACGCCACGGTCGTCGAGCTGGAGGACGGTGACGTCCTGCTGGAAGTTGCGCCCGATGTCGTCTGCCGCTTCTCGCGCAGCGCGATCGCCCGGGTGATCAGTACGCCCGACGGAGCCGGGGACGGCGGGGAGTCCTCCGGGGAACCGCAGTCGCACGACGACGGTTCCGACGGCCCTGGTGGCCCTGGTGGCCCTGGTGGCCCTGGTGGCGCCGAGGCGTCGCCTCCCGGTGGGGACGGCGGCACGGGCGGTGAAACGACACACCCGCCCCGCAAGGAGCTATGACCGCTGGTCACCTGACCGAGCACTACCGTTCGGGGAGCGGAACGCACCCTCGGTGACATTCGTTCGGATACTTTGGGCACCGCCGGTCCGGGCAGCGGCGAGACGAACGAGCGCCGGCATACCGGCGCGTGAGGAAGGGACTCGCAGGTGGCACGCGGCTCGGCACGGGTATCCAGGGGAATCTCCGTCTGGACCCGGCTGGGGATCCTCGGCGGTCTGATCGTCGTCCTCTACGGCCTCATGGCCGCTACCGGAAACTGGAAGCCCCGGCTCGGGCTCGACCTGCAGGGCGGGACGAGCGTCATCCTCACGCCTCGTGCCACGCAGGGGAACAACGTCGACAGCGGTGCCGTCAACCAGGCCGTCGACATCATCCGGCAGCGCGTTGACGGCTTGGGCGTCGCTGAGTCCGAGGTTCATCGCACCGGCAACCAGATCGACATCTCGGTGCCCGGCCGCGGCCGCAACGACGTCGTGGATCTGGTCGGGCAGACCGCCGAACTGCGTTTCCGTGAGGTCGCCACGTCCGGCCAGGCCACCCCGGGGCCCATTCCCACCCCCACTGGGGCGGTCCCCGCACCCACGCCGGGCGCGACGGGCCAGTCGGCCCCGACGGCCAGCCAGAGCACGCCGAGCATCGCGCCATCATCCCAGGCACCCGCTGCGTCGAACAAACCGGCCGCACTCGGTGACGGCACGGGCCGCGGCCTGATCGCCCAGCCGGTGTCGCTGGCCGCCGCGGGCACGCCCGCGGTGAGCGCGGCCTCGGCTTCTCCGGCGGCTTCGGCCGCCCCCGCGCCGGCGGCGACCGGGTCGACCGCGCCGGCCGGGGACAGCCCGCCCGCCGACGTGTTCGCTCGCTACGAGTCGCTGACGTGCGCAGCGGCCGACGTCCGCAAGGCCTCGGTCAGCACCGACCACCCGCAGGACTGGACCGCCGCCTGTGACCGGACCGGGACGACGAAGTACCTGCTCAAGCCGGCCACGGTGGTCGGGACGGATGTGAAGACCGCCTCCGCGGGCCTGCAGGGCGGCGGCGGGACCACGGGCGTCACCACCGGGCAGTGGGTCGTGAACGTCGAGTTCACCGGTTCGGGCCAGAACAAGTTCACCAAGCTGACCGAGAGCACGATCGGTAAGCAGGTCGCGATCGTGCTCGACGGGGTGGTGCAGTCCGCGCCGCAGACCAACGAGCGCATCCCCGGATCGGCCCAGATCTCCGGCGGCTTCAGCCAGTCCGAAGCCGAGGACCTCGCCAACGTGCTGCGCTACGGTGCCCTTCCCCTGGCCTTCGAGCGCTCCCAGGCGGAGTCCATCTCGCCGACCCTCGGCCGTGACTCGCTGCACGGCGGACTGCTCGCCGGCGCCATCGGACTCGTTCTCGTCATCGCCTACTCCTTCCTGTACTACCGGGCGCTGGGCATCGTCGTGATCACCTCCCTCGCCGTCAGCGGTCTGCTGATCTACGCCTCGGTGGTGCTGCTCGGCGTGGCGATCGGGTTCACGCTGACCCTGGCGGGCATCGCCGGTCTGATCGTGTCGATCGGTGTCACGGCGGACTCGTTCGTGGTCTACTTCGAACGGATCAAAGACGAGGTCCGGGCCGGCCGCACGGTCCGGGCGGCCACGGATCGTGCCTGGCCCGCCGCGCGGCGCACGATGCTCTCCGCGGACACGGTTTCCTTCCTGGCCGCCGCGGTCCTCTACATCCTGTCGATCGGCTCGGTGCGCGGCTTCGCCTTTACGCTCGGGCTGTCGACGTTGAGCGATGTCGTGATCATGTTTATCTTCACCCGGCCGTTGGTGACATTGCTGGTGCGGCGCAGACTGTTCTCGGTCAGCCGGTACTCGGGCCTGAGCCCGAAGACCCTCGGCGGGCGTGGCGGTGGCGTGGCGCCGGCCGCTCCCACCCGGGCGCGGCTGGCCAAGCGGCCGGCGCCGGCCGGGCAGAGGCGGGAGAGCTGAGATGGCACTGGTCGGGCGGATCTACCGCAGCGACTTCAACGTCGACTTCGTCGGCCGGCGCAAGGCCTGGTATGCCGTCTCCGGCGTCGTGGTCACCGTCTGCATCATCAGCATGATCTTCCGTGGCTTCACCTTCGGTATCGAATTCTCCGGTGGCGCGGTCTTCCAGCTACCCAGCAGTGGTGGTACCGTCGCGCAGGTCGAGGACACGCTGTCCGGCATTGGGCTCGACCCGGCGGACAGCGTGGTCCAGCAGTTGGAGACTTCCCACCAGTTCCGGATCCAGACGCCGACCCTCTCCGACGCCCAGACCCGTGAGCTGACCGGCGCGTTGGCCAAGCGCTTCTCGGTGTCGGACCCGGACCGCGACATCGCCGTGTCGACCGTTGGCTCGTCCTGGGGATCGACGATCACAAACAAGGCCCTTCAGGGCCTGGTCGTCTTCCTCGTGCTCGTCGTGATCTACCTCTCGGTGCGGTTCGAGTGGAGGATGGCGCTCGCGGCGATAGCCGCTCTCGTTCATGACCTCGTCGTCACCATGGGTGTCTACTCGCTGGTGGGTTTCGAGGTGACGCCGTCGACGGTCATCGCCGTGCTGACGATCCTCGGATTCTCTCTATATGACACGGTGGTGGTGTTCGACCGGGTGCGGGAGAACACCGCGGGCATGGGCACGTCGACGCGGCGGACCTACGCGGAGGCGACGAACGACGCGCTCAACGAGACGTTGGTGCGTTCGCTGAACACCTCGCTCATCGCCATCATCCCGGTCGCCTCCCTCCTCTTCGTCGGCGCCGGTCTGCTCGGTGCCGGCACGCTGAAGGACCTCGCGCTCGCCCAGTTCGTCGGTATCGCCTCCGGTACATATTCCTCCCTGTTCTTTGCCACGCCGCTGCTCGTCGACCTCAAGCGCGGCGACCCCGCCGTGCGGGCGCTGGACGCGCGGGTCGCCCGCGAGCGCGCCAGGCGGGTCCGGGCAGCCGCGGGTGCGCCGGGCACGGCAGTTTCCGCCGGCGCGGCGGTCGATCCGGCCGGTTGGGGTGAGGACGGTCCTGTCCCCGACGAGCGGGCCGAGCAGGCCGTAGGACGACCCGCCTCCGGCGCGCGTGAACCGGTTCCGGCCGGGGCGAACCTGGGCGGTGCCGCCCGACGACCGTCGGGCGCGCCCCCCGCCCGGCGCGCCGCGGGGCGCAAACCCGGCCGGCGCGGACGGCCGAGCGGTAAGAAACGCCGATGAGCCAGGTCACCGGCCGCGCGGATCCGGGCGGCCCCGATCGTGTGGCGGCAGATCTCCGGACGTCCCTGAAGTCCGGACGACCTTGAAGGTGGGAGAAGCGGCATGATGACGAGCATCGACGACGCACCGCAGCGATCCGCCGCGCACGACGCGGTCGCCGAGGTCCTGCGTGGCCACATCCGCGACATTCCCGACTGGCCGCAGCCGGGGGTCGTGTTCAAGGACATCACCCCGCTGCTCGCGACGCCGACCGCGTTCGGGCTGGTCATCGGTGCACTGGCGGACGCGGCCCGGGCGCTGGGGGCCACCACGATCGCCGGCATCGAGGCGCGGGGCTTCCTGCTAGCCGCGCCGGTCGCGGACCGGCTGGGCGCCGGCCTCGTGCCGATCCGCAAGCAGGGCAAGCTGCCGGGGCCGACCCGAAGCGCGTCCTACGACCTGGAGTACGGCGCCGCCACGATCGAGATCCACGCCGACGCAGTGCACGACGGCGACCGGATCCTGCTCGTCGACGACGTGCTGGCCACCGGTGGCACCGCGGCCGCCGCCCACAGCCTGCTCGCGGCTGGCGGCGGGGAGGTCGTGGGGCTGGCGGTCCTCATGGAGCTGTCCTTCCTACCGGGCCGTGATCGGGTTGCGCCGCTCGATGTCGTCTCCCTTCTGGCGATTTGATCTTGCCTGGGTGAGGTCCGCGGAAGGCTTCTGACCAGTGCGGCGTTAGGCTCGGTGTCTAGTCCTTACGCAGGAGCGGTTCGTGCCCGAGGCAGCGCCGGTGACCACCGGAGTTCCGCCGCCCGCCGTCACTCCCTTCCGGGAGCCCCGGCCGGTGGGCGATGCCGCACGGGCCACCGCCGGATCGGCGGCGCGTGAGCCGGCAGCCCACGGGCCGGCACAGCCGCCGGCCGCGGATGGTGGCGATGTCCGCGGGGAGGAGTCACCAGGTGGATCCCCGGGGGGGGCCGAGTTGGTCACCGCGGTCGGCCTGGGACGGCGTCCCGAGGACGGTTCCCCGGTCGTCCCCCGGTTGGGGCACGAGTCGCCGCCGCTGCCGCGTCGGGTGCGCGGGCGGCTCTCCCGCTTTTCGACGCACCGGGCGACGGCTCCCTCGGCTCTCGATCCGGTGCTGCGCGGGCTGCTCGCGAACCACCCGCGCGCCGACATCGCCCAGGTGCAGCAGGCGTTCGAGGTCGCCGACGCGGCGCACGCCGGCCAGGTGCGCTTCTCCGGCCACCCGTACATCACTCATCCGATCGCGGTCGCGAGCATTCTCGCCGATCTGGGGATGGACACCGCGACGCTGTCCGCGGCGTTGCTGCACGACACCCTCGAGGAGACGACGCTCACCGTCGACACAATCCGGGACACCTTCGGTGACCATATCGCGCTCATCGTCGACGCGGTCAGCAAGCTCAACCGGGTCAAGGTCGGCGAGGCGGCCCAGGCGGAGACCATCCGCCGGATGGTCGTCGCGATGGCCCGCGACCCACGCGCGCTGGTGGTCAAGCTCGCCGACCGCCTGCACAACATGCGTACCCTGCGCTTTCTGCCCGAGCACAAGCAGGAACGCAATGCCGGGGAGACGCTCGAGGTCTACGCCCCGCTCGCCCACCGGCTCGGCATGAACTCGTTGAAGTGGGAGCTGGAGGACCTCGCGTTCGCTGCGCTGTATCCGAAACGGTACGATGAAATCGTCCGGCTGGTCGCTGACCGGGCCCCGAGCCGGGACGTCTATCTGGCCGAGGTGATCGGGCAGGTGCAGGCCGGCCTGCGGGACGCGCGGATCAAGGCCGTCGTCTCCGGGCGGCCGAAGCACTATTACTCGATCTACCAGAAGATGGTGGTGCGCGGCCGTTCCTTCGACGACATCTATGATCTGGTCGGCATCCGCGTCCTGGTCGACTCGGTCCGGGACTGCTATGCCACGCTGGGCACCGTGCACGCGACCTGGAAGCCGATTCCCGGCCGGTTCAAGGACTACATCGCGATGCCTAAGTTCAACATGTACCAGTCGTTGCACACGACGGTCATCGGTCCCGAGGGCAAACCGGTCGAGCTGCAGATCCGCACGCACGCAATGCACAACCGGGCCGAGTACGGCATCGCTGCGCACTGGAAGTACAAGGAGGACGGGGTTGCGGCCCGGCCCTCGGCGGGGACCCCGGAGGGCGGGCGGGCCGGTCGGCGCAAGGGCGGACCCGACGTGGACCTCATGACCTGGCTGCGTCAGGTGCTCGACTGGCAGCGGGAGACCGCGGACCCGGGAGAGTTCCTCGACAGCCTGCGGTTCGCCGCCGAGACCGACGAGGTTTTCGTCTTCACCCCCAAGGGCGACGTCATCCCGCTACCCGCCGGGTCGACGTCGGTGGACTTCGCCTACGCGGTGCACACCGACATCGGTCACCAGTGCGTCGGGGCCCGGATCAACGGCCGTCTCGCAGCCCTGGACACCCCGCTGGACAATGGCGACACGGTCGAGATCTTCACCTCGCGGGCCCATTCGGCCGGCCCGAGTGGGGACTGGTTGATGTTCGTCCGTTCGTCGCGGGCCAGGACGAAGATCCGCCAGTGGCACGCCCGTGAGCGCCGGGAGGATGCGATCGTCGCCGGCCGCGACGCGATCGGCCGCGCGATGCGCCGCCACGGCCTGCCGCTGTCCCGCCTGATGAGCGGGGACGCCCTGCTGAACCTGGCCAAGGACCTGCGCTACGCCGACGTGGCCGCCCTCTACGCGGCCGTGGGGGAGAACCACGTCAGCGCCCAGTTGGTGGTCTCGCGGCTGCTCGTGGCCCTCGGCGGCCCGGAGGGGGCCGAGGAGGACGCGGGTGAGACCGAGCTGCCGATCCGCACGCTGCGCCGCTCGACCGGGGAGCCGGGGGTGCTCGTCACCGGTGCTCCCGACGTGTGGACGAAGCTCGCTCGCTGCTGTACGCCCATGCCCGGCGACGAGATTGCCGGTTTCGTCACCCGGGGCAAGGGCGTGTCGGTCCACCGGACGGACTGCTCCAACCTGTCGGGGCTGCGTGGCGGGCCGCACGACCGCACGGTCCAGGTCGAGTGGGCGCCGTCGTCGGGCTCGGTGTTCCTCGTCGTGATCCAGGTCGAGGCGATGGACCGTACCAAATTACTCTCGGATGTCACCCGGGTACTGTCCGACCGGCACGTGAACATCCTGTCGGCGTCGGTGGCCACCACGCGGGATCAGGTGGCGGTCAGCCGCTTCACGTTCGAGATGGGAGACACCAAACATCTCAGGCACATCCTGAGTGCGGTGCGTGCTATCGAGGGTGTGTACGGCTGTTTCCGCGTTACCTCGGGCGTACAGGTCTAACGGGTCGAATCAGGGAGGCGCCGTGGATGCTGAGACCGTGGGTGCGGGTCTGCCGGCCGGCGGCGGTCTGACCCCCGCGCTGTCCCGGGCCGACGGCGGCGCCGACGAGGCCTCCCGGGCCCTCTCGGCGGCCCGGCAGGCGAGCGTGCGTCTCGCCCACCTGGCCCGGCGGATGGCGACACCGCGGATGTCCCAGGTGCCGCCGGAGCTGCGTGACATCGTCGAGGCGCATCGCGACTATCATCCGCGTGCCGACATCGGCCTGCTGGTGCACGCCTACGGCATCGCCGAGCGGCTGCACGCCGGTCAGATGCGGCGCAGCGGGGATCCGTACATCAGCCATCCCCTCGCCGTCACCGAGGTCCTCGCGGAGCTGGGGGTGGACACGACCACCCTGATCGCCGCCCTGCTGCATGACACGGTCGAGGACACCGGGTACACCCTCGACTCCGTTACCCAGGAGTTCGGTGCGGAGGTGGCCAACCTCGTCGACGGTGTCACCAAGCTGGACAAGATGCGGTTCGGGGAGGCCGCGGAGGCCGAGACGCTGCGCAAGCTGATCGTGGCCCTGGCCCGGGACTACCGGGTACTGGTCATCAAGATCGCGGACCGGCTGCACAACATGCGCACGCTCGCTTTCATGTCCCCCCCCAAACAGGTGAAGATCTCCCGGGTCACGCTTGAGGTCCTGGCCCCGCTGGCCCACCGGCTCGGCGTCAGCGTGATCAAGCGGGAGCTGGAGGACCGGGCGTTCGCCGTGCTCCATCCCGCCGAGCACGCCCGGATCGCCGCCACGGTGGATGAGTTCACCGCCGCTGAGCGCGCGGCCGGAACCGTCGCGGCGCTGGTGACACGGTTGCGAGCCGGGCTCGCGGGGGCTCGCATCGACGGCGCCGTCTCCATCCGGGTCAGCCACCTGTTCTCGATCTACAAGCGGGCTCAGGAGCGCAACCGGCCCGTCCAGGACTACACCGACCTCGTCCGCGTTCTCGTGCTCGTCGACGAGGTGACGGACTGTTACGCGGCGCTGGGTGTCATCCACGCCCTGTGGCGACCGGTGCCCGGCAGGCTGCGCGACTTCGTGGCCACCCCGAAGTTCAACATGTACCAGTCCCTGCACACGACGGTGACCGACGACGCCGGCCGCTCCCTCGACATCCAGATCAGGACGCCGTCGATGCACCGGCTGGCCGAGACCGGGATCGTCGCCCGACCGGTCGGGCCCGGCGCGGACGGCGCCCGCCTGGAGGGCCTGTCCTGGTTGCACAGCCTGCTGGACTGGCAGGAGGAGGTCGACTCGGACGAGTTCCTCGAGTCGCTGTCCTCGGACCTGGACGCCGACGAGGTGCTGGCGTTCACGCCCAAGGGCAGGATGCTCGCGCTGCCGGCCCGGTCCTCCCCGGTGGATGTCGCCTACGCCGTGCACACCGACATCGGGCACCGGGCGATCGGCGCCCGGGTCAACGGTCGGCTCGTCCCGTTGGATACCCGGCTGCGCAACGGCGACGTCGTCGAGATCCTGACGTCCAACCTCCCCGGCGCGAGACCGTCGGAGGACTGGTTGCACTTCGTCAGGACCTCCCGGGCCCGGGTACGTATCCGGCGCCGGCTGGCCCGGCAGCGCAGGGACGCCGCGGCCGGGGTGGCCGAGCCGGGCGTCACGACCACTCGGTCCGGGAACGGCGGCGGGGCGCGGACCGCCGGCGGCGCGGACGGCGTCTCGTCGGGCCTGCCGTCGCCGGCCCGTCCGATCGCCCGGCGCGGGGTGCCCAGCCTCGCGGCCGTGGCGGACGACGGGGTGGGTGGTCGGGCGCCGGCGAGGCTGGCGCGATGTTGTCTTCCGCTGCCCGGAGACGTGGTCGTCGGCTTCGCGACGCACGGCAGCACCGTGTCTCTGCACCGCCGGGAGTGCATGAACGCCACCGAGGCGGGGTCGGACCGCGAGCGCGTCGCGGTGGTGACCTGGTCGGCACCGCCGGCGCAGATCTTTTCTGCGGCGATCGCCGTCGAGGCGTTCGACCGCTACGGGCTGCTCGCGGACATCACCGAGGTGCTCTCGGAGATCTCGGCGTCCGTCCGCGCGGCCTCGACGACCACATCCGATGATCGGGTCGCGCATGCGCGTTTCACGATCGAGGTCACCGGGCCGGAGCAATTGGACAAGGTGCTCGGCGCCGTGCGCGGCGTCGGCGGTGTCTACGACTGCTACCGCGTGTGCCAGACCCAGCGGCCGTCGGCTCACGGCGCGCTTGCCGGGGACGGGTGAAGCCAGCGTAGGCGGCGGTGGCACGGACCCGGGCGTGGCAGCGACCCGGGCGGGGGACCGCGGCAGCGGTAGGACCAACCGGTGGGTGGGACCAGGACGGTTACGGGGCCAGGCCGGTCTTCTCCGATCGGCGCGGGGTGTTGTCTCTTGCGCCCAGCGTGGCCTTTCCGCGCCGGAATGTATCCTCCGGATCAACCGGCGGTAAACGGCTTGCGACTGAACCGCCCATTCCAGGTGGATCCGGGTGGAATGTCACGCGGAGAATACGGACGATCCTACCGGACACCGTAAATTCAACGGCTACCGCCACTGATCGATGTAGGGTATCTTGCGTATCCATCGTTTTAGAGATGGGAGTGCGCGTGGGTTACCTTCAGGTCATCGTGAGTATCGACTCCCGGGAAAGCGCTGACCGTATCGGCAGGCTCCTGGTGGAGGCGCGTCTGGTCGCCTGTTTCCAGGTGATCGGGCCGATGAGCAGCACCTACCGCTGGAAGGGCCAGATCGAGCAGGCCGAGGAATGGCTCTGTCTGGCGAAAACGACCACCGAACGATTCGACGAGCTACATGAGCGGCTCGTGGTCCTCCACCCCTACGAAAATCCCGAGATCATTGCGACGCCGATCGTCGCCGGCCATGCCGACTATCTGGGCTGGATCAGCGCCGAGACGGCACCCACCGTCAGGTGAGTGCCCGCAGCTGCTCGTCGAACTCGCGCACGGCCTGGGTGTGCTGCCAGGGCCGCAGGTGCTCCCGGGAGCGGCGGATACGGGCCAGGCCCAGCGAGAAGTCCGTCTGGGCCACGATCGCGAGGGACTCGGCCGCGAAGTGGCAGGCCGCCTCGATCTCCCGCCGCTGGATGTATACCTCCGCGATGTCGCTCATCAGTAACGACCGCTTCTTCGTCGCACCGGGAGCGGCCGCCCGCAGTGCCTCGGTGGCCGCGGCGTAGGCCGCGGCGGGTCGCCGTAGCCGCGTGTAGGTGGTGATCTTCAGGCCATCGAGCCGGCCCCGGTCGAAGAACTGCGTCCAGACCCGGTCCCCGTTGCTCTCACCCCGGTCGAAGGCATCCTGGGCACGGTCGAGGGCGGCCAGCGCCGCCCGGCCCTCGCCGCGGGCGGCCTGCTCCTCAGCCTCCCGGGCAGCCAGCCAGGCCCTGGTCATCACCGTGCTGCCCGTGGCGGCCCGTCGCTGGGCCTCACCGAGCAGCGCGCAGGCCTGGTCGTGGCGGCCACGGCTGGCGGTCTGGTAGCTCTCGTAACCGAGCACGCAGGCCCACAGGGCGTTGTCGTCGGCCTCGCGGGCGGCCTCGATGGCCACCCGGTAGTAGGCGACGGCCGCGGGCAGGTCGTTCATGTCGAACGAGAGCCATCCGGCGAGCGCCGCCGTCTCCCCGGCGGTGGAGGTCAGCTCACGGCGCACCGGGGACCGGCTCATGGTCTCCAGCAGCTGACTGAGCCTGCTCAGATGCCCGGTGACCCGCTGTATCAGGATCCGGGCGGGAACGCGCTCCTCCAGGCCGTACAGCCCCGCGGTGAGCTGGCCCAGCTCGTCGGCGAGCTCCGGGGTCACCGTGCTACGGCGGCGCAGCGCCGCCGAGAGGCGCTCCCAGGGCGGGGTGTCCGTGACGCCGTTCATGGGCACGACGGCGACGCTGCCCGCCGCGGCGAAGAGCCGGAGAAAGTCCCGACGTTCCACGGGAATACCGTTCGTGTCGATCATGTCGGCGCCGGGGTGAAGCACGAGTGTGCCCGCGGCGCCCGTCTCGCAGGCCGCCTGTTCAAGGTTCATCGACGCGGCGACGGCCGTACCCTGACTGGTTCCGCCCAGCGGTGCTCCGGTGGCGGCGGGAAGCGCTTCGTCGTCCACGAAACCGAGCTCCGCCGACGACCGGCCGAATAGCGTCCGCAACAACCGCTGATAACGCAGGCTCGGTTTCTTGTCGCCCTTCTCCCACTTGCAGATCATGTTGCCGGTCACCCCGGCCTCGCGACCCTCGTGGATGACGGAGAACCGACGGATCTCGGTGGCGAGCCGTTCCTGCGACCAGCCCCGTTCCTCCCGGCTCAGCCGCAGCCGGGTGTTGGGTGTGCGGGTGGCGGGCATCCTGCCGCCACCGGATACCTCAGGTGCTGGCGCGGAGGCCACCGGTGCGCGGGGAACTACCGAAGGACCGGTCGTGAGCTGCATCGGAGCCTCCGAAGTCAATCGGTTGACTCCAGGAGCTTAACCCTCTGTGAGATAAGACGGTCATGCTCGGCTGTGGTCCCTTCGGGACCATCTACGGCAAAAGTGTGGTCATCCCGACGCGCCTGCGACCGCCAGCGTCTTCGCCGAGTGTCGCCTTCTAGAGTGTGATGGCGTGAGAGCCGGCCCCCTCGACCGAAGCCCTCGTCCACGACGTCCCGTTCCCCCAGCCCGACCGCTGCGCGCGTGGCAGCGTGCGGCCCTGGAGACCTACCGGTCACGGTCGTCGTCGGGCGCCCGGGACTTCATGGCGGTCGCCACCCCGGGGGCCGGGAAGACGACCTTCGCCCTGCAGGTGACCGCCGACCTTCTCACTGACGGCGAGATCAGTCGGATCACCGTCGTCGCGCCCACCGAGCACCTCAAACGCCAGTGGGCCGTGGCCGCGGCGGAGGTTGGTATCGACCTCGATCCGGACTTCCGCAACTCGGCCGGGGTGACATCCTCCGACTACACCGGTGTCGCCGTGACCTACGCCCAGGTGGCGGCGCATCCGGCCCTGCACCGCGCCCGGACCGCCGCGCGCCGCACTCTGATCGTCCTGGACGAGATCCATCACGCCGGCGACGCGCTGTCATGGGGTGAGGCGATCCGGGAGGCATTCACCCCGGCCGCGCGGCGCCTCGCGCTGACTGGTACTCCGTTCCGCTCCGACGTCAACCCGATCCCTTTCGTCACCTACCTGCCGGGCCCCGACGGGGTGATGCGCAGCATCGCGGACTCCTCCTACGGCTATGCCGAGGCGCTGCGCGACGGGGTCGTCCGCCCGGTGCTCTTCCTTGCCTACTCGGGTGAGATGACCTGGCGGACCAGTGCCGGCGCGGAACTGAGCGCCCGGCTCGGGGAGCCGCTCACCAACGAGCAGACCGCCGCCGCGTGGCGCACCGCGCTCGATCCGGGCGGGGACTGGATGCCGGCGGTGCTTGCCTCCGCCGACACCCGGCTGTCCCAGGTGCGGGCCGGCGGCATGCCCGACGCGGGCGGACTGGTCATCGCCACGGATCACGCGGCCGCGCGCGCCTACGCCGCGCTGCTCACCCGGATCACCGGCACCTCGCCCGTGCTGATCCTCTCCGACGACCCGACCGCGTCGACCAAGATCGCCGACTTTCGCCGGTCGGCCGACCGGTGGATGGTGGCGGTACGGATGGTCAGTGAGGGCGTGGACGTGCCCCGCCTCGCGGTCGGGGTCTATGCGACCTCGGCGTCGACCCCGCTGTTCTTTGCCCAGGCCGTCGGGCGGTTCGTTCGGGGCCGCGGTCACGGGGAGACGGCGTCGGTCTTCCTCCCGAGCGTGCCGTCCCTGCTGGCGCTAGCCGGCGAGATGGAGGTCCAGCGGGACCACGCTCTGGAGAAGTCCCCGCGCGATCCGGACGCCTTTGACGACGACGCGCTGCGGGACGCCAACCGGCACAAAGACACCCCCGACAAGCCGGACACCTTGTTCACGGCGTTGGGATCCTCGGCCCATCTCGACCGAGTGATCTTCGATGGCGGCGAGTTCGGCACCCCGGCGGCCCCCGGGTCCATCGAGGAGGAGGACTTCCTGGGCCTGCCGGGCCTGCTGGAGCCCGATCAGGTCGCGGTCCTGCTGCGCCAGCGGGAGGCTGCCCAGCAGGCCGCCACGCGCCGTGCCGCCGCCCGTGCCGACGATTCGGTCCCGGCCGTCCCGCCGGCCCGCGAGGGCGTGCAGCCGGCGGCCGAGGCGGCTACCCGGCCCGTGCACGAGGTGATCGGCAAGCTGCGCAAGGAGCTGAACCGGCTTGTCGGCGCACACTTCCACCGCACGGGCAAGCCCCATGGGATGATCCACGCCGAGCTGCGCCGGACCTGTGGCGGCCCGCCGAGCGGCCAGGCCACCGCTGCGCAGCTCCAGGCCCGCATCGACACCATCCGCCGCTGGGCGGGTTGACCGGCGGGTCAGCCGCCCTGGGCGATCGTGATCGAAAGAATCTTCGGCTTGCTCGCCGGGGCACCGTCGGAGCCGCCGCCCTCGACGCCGGGCCTGGTGAGCTTGTCGAGCACGTCGAGTCCCTTGGTGATCTTCCCGAAGACGGTGTAATTGCCGGCGAGCGCCGCCGCGCCCTGCGGGGTCGGGTTCTGGTAGTTGATGAAGAACTGACTGCCGTTGCTGTCCGGCAGTTGGCTGTGCGCCATCGCCAGCACGCCTCGGTCGTAGGTCACGCCCTGGGTGTTCTCGTTGGCGTACCCGTACCCCGGGCTGCCGTTGCCGGTGCCGGTGGGGTCGCCGCACTGCAGGACCGAGATGCCCGCGTCGGCGCCTCCGGTCTGGCGGTGGCACGCGGTGCCGTCGAAGTACCTGGCGCCGGCGAGCGTGCGCAGGGCGTGCACCGTGCATGGTGCTTTCTGAGCGTCCAAGGCGGCCGTGATGGTGCCGGCGCTGGTGGTGATCACCATTGTCGCCGGGGACGTGTCGACGGTGGCCGCGGCCGCCGGCAGGGTGGCGCCGCGGGCCGGGGTCTCCCCGTTGGAGGTGTAGGTGCACTGCCCGACCCTGCTGGTCTGCCGGGGGGCGGCCGATTGTGTTGGCTCGGTCGCGGTGGGTGTGGTCGCGGTGGGTGTGGTCGTGACACCGGCGGCGGCCACGTCGGGGTGGTCGTCCTTGCCGGTGAGCAGGATCGCGGCGATCGTCGACGCCGCGACGACGATCGCGATGAATCCGGAGACGACCGCGAGCCGCTGCTGACGGCGGCGATGGGCGAGCCGGCGCCGCTCCGTCTGTCGGGCCGCCCGGGCCTCGGCGAGCTCGCGTTGACGTCGCTCTCTCGAACTGGCCACCGTCGCCGGCCTCCCTCGCTTCTGATGTGGTCTGCTGCTTCTGGCGTGGTCTGTGCACCGTAACCGGTGAGCGGCGGATCGCCCCGCATGGTGCCTGCCGGGGCGGGTGCCTACCGGGCCGGGAGCGGACCGGTGAGCGGGCCGGACGGCTGGTAGCGTTACCGCAAAGCACAATGCGGTACCGATCAGAGGCTGACGCGATTCCATGCTCGATAAGCGCTTTATCCGGGAGAATCCGCAGGCCGTGAAAGACGCGGTCGCGGCTAAAGGCATTGATCTGGATGTCGATGAACTGCTACAGCTCGACCGGGACAATCGCAAACTGCAGTTCGAGGTGGACGAGGCGCAGGCTCGGCGCAAGAGCTTCGCGAAGCAGTTCGCCGGGGCCGACGCGGCCCGGCGGGCCGAGCTGCGGGCCGAGCACGAGGCGTTCGACCGCCAGCTGAAGGACCTGCGCGAGCAGCTGGCCCGGACCGGGGCCCGGCTGTCCGAGCTGATGCTGCTGGTGCCGGGCATCCCGTGGCCGGGTGCGCCGGTGGGAGCTGATGAGTCGGCCAACGTGGTGTTGCGGACCGTCGGCGAGCCGCCGGAGTTCGACTTCACCCCGCTCGACCACACGGCACTGGCCGAGAAACGAGGGTGGGCGGAGTTCGCCCGGGCCCGGCGGGTCGCGGGGGAGCGGGCGTACGCCCTCGTCGGTGACATGGTCATGCTGGAGCGCGCGGTGCATTCCTATGCGCTCGACCTGCTGCGCGGGCTGGGCTTCATCCCTGTGTCGGTGCCCGCCCTGGTCCGGGAGGAGCCGCTCGTTGGCACCGGGATGCTACCCAAGGCCCGCGAGGAGATCTACGCGATCCCCGCTGACGGGCTTTACCTGGCGGGGACTGCCGAGGTGGCCCTTGTCGGCCTGCATGCCGGGGAGATTCTCGATGTGGGCCGCCTGCCGATCCGCTACGCCGGCATCTCGCCGTGCTTTCGCCGGGAGATCGGCAGCGCCAGCCGGGACGTCCGCGGTCTGCTGCGCGTCCACCAGTTCGAGAAGGTCGAACAGTTCGTGCTGTGCGCCGCCGACGAGGCCGAGTCGGCCCGCTGGCATGCCGAGTTGCTGGCCACCGCCGAGCGGATCCTGTCCGACCTCGGGCTGTGTTACGAGGTCGTCGAATGCGCCACCGGGGACATGGGCGTCGGCAAGTTCCGGATGAACGACATCAACACCTGGTTCCCCTCGCTCGGCCGATTCCGCGAGACGCACAGCTGCTCGACGCTGCACGACTGGCAGGCGCGCCGGGCGAACCTGCGCTATCGCGACACCGACGGCACCGTGCGTTTCGCGCACACGCTCAACAACACCGCCGTGGCGACCCCACGGCTGCTGGCGGCGTTGCTGGAGACCTTCCAGACCGCCGACGGCGAGGTGCGCGTTCCCGAGGCGCTGCGGCCCTACCTGGGGGGCCGTGAGCTGATCTGAGGCATCCCGGTGGCCGTGGCCGCGACGCGCCCGGGCGGCCCGGACCAGGGCGGGCCCGGCGACCGCCAGCCGGCGCGGGAGCCCGACTGACACGCGGCGTTCGAGCACCCGGTAGTCGGCGCGCTCGACCTCGTCGAGGATGCCCCGGTAGAGGACGAATGCCGTCCGCAGGCAGTCGCGTGAGGTTGGGTGCAGCAGGCGGATGCCGGGCTCGGCGGCGCGGAACAGCTCCCGCGCCCGGCTGATCTCGAAGGCCAGCAGCCGGCGGACCGGCCCGTCGACGACGCCGGCGGCCAGCTGCTCCCGGGTGACCCCGAACAGGTCCAGCGAGGTCCGGGGCAGATAGACGCGGCCGCGCCGCAGATCCTCGCCGACGTCGCGGATGAAGTTGGCGAGCTGGAAGGCCATCCCCAGGTCGCGGGCATAGGGCAGGGCGCTGTCGTCCACCGGCTCGAGGATCGGCACCATCTGCAGGCCGATCACCGCGGCCGATCCGTGCATGTAGACGGTCAGCTCGTCCCAGGTCGCGTACTCCGTCACGGTGAGGTCCATCGCCATCGAGGCCAGGAACGCCGCGAAATGGTCCGGATCGAGCTTGAAGCGGTGAATGGTGTCGACCACCGCAGGCAGCACCGAGACCTCCGCGCGGTGCCGGTCCCTCCCGGCGCCGACGATCTCGGCGTCGGCGTCGACGGCGGGTGTCCCCGCCCGCAGTGCCGCGAGGAACCGGCCGCCCCACTCGTGCAGCCAGCGCGCCCGCTCGGCCTCGGTCAGCGTGGAGTCGAGATCGTCGACGATCTCGTCCGCGTAGCGGGCGAAGCCGTACAGCGCGTGGACGTGGGGCCGCTTCCACCCTGGCAGCAGCAGGGTGGCCAGGTAGTACGTGCGGCCGTGGGCGGCATTGAGCGCCCGGGCCCGCGCGTAGGAGGAACGTAGTCGAGGATCGATGATTCCGGCCGCGTCGAGCTGACCCACGTTAGTCAGCGTAGCCACCCAGCGAGGCGAATATCGACGGCTCCCGTCCGATCGGGGCCGACCTGCCCCGGGACGTCCGGTCGACCCCCTTCGTCGGCGTCGATCCCTTCACGGAAGCCGGGACGCGAACGCCAGGGACGTCGCCGCCGCGGCGAATCCCAGCCCCAGGGACAGCCCGAGGAACCAGGTGGTGACCTCCCGGTATTCGGTCCGGTACCCGATCGAGCTACCGAGCCCCCGGTAGACCGAACGCAGTTCGTCGCCGGAGGTGGCCCGATGGTACGAGCCGCCGGTCTGCTCCGCGATGTCACGGAGCGCCTGCTCGTTGACCGGCACCGGCACCTCCTGACCGCCGACGTCGAGCGTTCCGTCGGCGGTGCCGTAGGCGATGGTGTCCACCGGGATACGGGCTTGCCGTGCCGTCTCGATCGCCTGGTTGTTCGGCCGCCCACGGGTGGTCTCCCCGTCGGAGAGCAGCACGATGGCGGCCGGAGGCGCGCTCTGCCCCGCGTCGGAGAACCGTTTGCCGGCGGTGGTGATCGCCTGGAGCGAGGCGAAGATCCCTTCGCCGACGGCGGTCGCGGGACCGAGCTGCAGGCCGCTGATGCCGGCGCGGACCGACTCGCGATCGGCGGACGCGGGCACCAGGACCGTCGCGCTGCCGGCGAACGAGACCAGCCCGAGGTTGATACGGGGAGGGAGCTGGTCGACGAATGCCGAGGCGCCCTGCTTGGCGGCCGCCAGCCGGGTCGGGGCGATGTCCGTCGCCGCCATCGAGTTGGAGACGTCGATCGCCAGGATGATCGTCGCGCGTTCCCGGGGAACCCGCTCGGCCCGCGCCGGTCGCGACAGGGAGAACACCAACCCGGTGAGGGTGAGCAGCAGCAGCGCCGCCGGGACGTGACGGCGCCACCACTGCGGTCGGCGGGGAAGCACCGAGGACAGCAGCGACGCCGACGACAGCCGGGCGGCATACACTTGCCGCCGCGCCGAGACCAGGACATAGGCGATCAGCAATGCGCCGACCCCCAGGTACAGCCACAGCCAGTGCCCGGCCAGGAAGCTCATCAGGTGCCTGCCCGACTAGTGGCGGGCGCCGCCGTGCCACTCTGGTTGGCCCGACCCACGGGCGGGCGGCGGCCGGCGCCCCGGCCGCGCCGGTTCTCCGAGGCGAACCGGACGATGTCGACCAGCCAGTCCGAGTCGGTGCGCAGGACCAGATGGTCGGCGCCGACCCGGCGCAACGCCAGCGAGACCGCGCTGCGGTGGGCGACGGCGGCCGCGGCGTAACGTTCCCGCAACCGCCGCGACGACGTCGGGACCTCGACGAACGCCCCCGTCTCGGCGTCGACGACGGGCAGCAGCCCGACCGGCGGCAGGGTCAGCTCGAGCGGGTCGACGATCTCGATGGCGAGCACCTGATGCCGCGCCGCGAGCACCCGCAGCGGCCGTTCCCAGCGCAGGTCGGTGGACAGGAAGTCGGAGACGACGACTGCGAGCCCGCGGCGCCGCGGCGGGTGCAGCAGGTCCTCCACCGCCGCGGCGAGGTTGGTGGCCGCCGCCGGGTCGGGCCGGCGGCGGGGCCGGTCGTGCGCGCCGCGAGGCGCGGTGATGAGCGTGTGCAGCAGCGCCCGCAGCCCGTCCCGGCCGGGACGGGCTGGGATCGCCCGTGGACCGGCCTGGGTCAGCGCGATCGCGCCCATCCGGTTGCCGGTGCGGGCGGTCAGGAAGCCGACCGCGGCCGTGGCGGCAATCGCCAGATCACGCTTCTGCCAGGTACCGGTGCCGAACTCGGTGCTGGCGGTGAGGTCCACCAGCGCCCAGGTCTCGAGCTCCCGGTCGGCGATGAGATCGTGGACGTGGGGGACGGTGGTCCGGGCCGTGACGGCCCAGTCCATCCGGCGCACATCGTCACCGACGGCGTACTCGCGGCTCTCGGCCTTCTCGCTGCCCTGACCGGGCAGCAGCCCGAGATGATCGCCGAGGAGCATGCCGTCGAGACGGCGAAGCACGGTCAGTTCGAGCCGGCGCAGGGTCCGCTCCACCGCCGGATCGGTCGCCGACATGGAGCCGGCCCGGAGCCGGCCCGCGGGGTCCGTCATCCGGGCGCACCTTGGTCGAGGTATTCCGGGAAGCCCGAACGCGGGTTCGTCCCCCACCCGCCGGCCTGCGGACCGGTGGGGTAGGAGGGGCCCTGCTGGCGGGGCGCCACCTGAGGCTGCGGAATCACGCCCAGGATCCGGGCGGCGATCGCGTCCGCGGTCAGCCCCTCGGCCAGCGCCTCGTACGAGAGCACCAGGCGGTGGGGCAGGACGTCCAGGGCGACCGCGGCGACGTCGTCGGGTACGACGTAGTCGCGCCCGCGCAGCAGGCCGAGCGCGCGGGCCGCCGCGACCAGTCCGAGCGAGGCGCGCGGCGAGGCTCCGTAGGCCAGGTGGCCCTCGAGCTCGGGTAGGCCCGCCTCGCCGGGGGACCGGGTGGCAAGCACCAGCCGGACGGCGAACTCGATGATGGCGTGATGGACGAACACCTCGTCGGTCCGGGTCTGCAGCCGGGTCAGCGCCTCCGGGATCAGGACCCGCTCGGGGACCGGTGGCGAGGTGCCCATCCGCCGGACGATCTCGAGCTCCTCCGCCGGGTTCGGGTAGGGGACGTTGACCTTCATCAGGAACCGGTCCCGCTGCGCCTCCGGTAGCGGGTAGACGCCCTCGGATTCGATCGGGTTCTGGGTGGCCAGTACCAGGAACGGCTCGGGAAGCCGGTGGGTGACCCCGCCGAGCGAGACCTGCTTCTCCGACATCACCTCCAGCAGCGCCGACTGCACCTTCGCGGGTGCCCGGTTGATCTCGTCGGCGAGCACGAAGTTCGCGAAGACCGGGCCGAGCTCGACGTCGAACGTCTCCTGGCTCGCCCGGTAGATGCGGGCACCGACGATGTCGGAGGGCACGAGGTCGTTGGTGAACTGGATGCGGACGAACGAACCGCCGACGACGGTCGCGAGGGTCTGCACGGCCAGCGTCTTCGCGACTCCGGGCACGCCCTCCAGCAGACAGTGGCCCCGGGCGAGCAGGGCGACGAGCATGCGTTCGACCATCCGGTCCTGTCCGACGATCACTTTTTTGATCTCGAACAGGGCGTGTTCGAGCAGCGCCGCGTCCGACGTGGTGTCCGGTACGGCGAGGCCGGCCGGGCTGTGCCCTTCGTCCATGGCAGCATTGTCCCAGCCGCATCGTGGAACAGGGTGCCAAAGGACTCGGCACGGCCTGGCCGGATGCCTCTTCTAAGCCGCTCTTCAGCAACTTCTCGGCGCTGGGAAATGTCCGGGGCACCGGGGTGCCAGGCTGCCGGGGTGCGTCCCGGGTCAGCGCAGGGCGCGGGAACGGTAGCCCCGGTCAGCGCCGAGGATCCGCTCCGCGGCCAGCCGGCCGGAGATGAGGACCATCGGGACCCCGACGCCGGGCCGGGTGCCGCTGCCGGCGAACACGACGTTCGTGAGGCCCGGGGCCAGGTTCGAGGGGCGGAACGGGCCGGTCTGGCGAAAGGTGTGGGCCGCCGCGAACGGGGCGCCCGCCGCCATCCCGCGGGCCCGCCAGTCGGCGGGCGTGGTGACCTGCTCCACCTCGATGGCGTCGCCGAAGCCTCGGTAGCCGTGGCGTTCGCAGGTGGCGACCACCTCGTCGCGGTAGCGCGAGCGCAGCACCGACCAGTCGAGCGGGGCGGTGAGGTTGGGTGTGGGGAAGAGCACGTAGTACGTGTGGCCGCCGGCCGAGGCCATCGCGGGTTCGGTGCGTGAGGGGGTGGTGACGAGGAAGGACGGGTCGCTCATCAGCTCGCCGCGATCGATGATCTCGCGGAAGGTCGACCGCCAGGCCCGGCCGAAGTGGATGGTGTGATGCGCGGTGTGCGGGTACTCTACGCGCCCCCCGGCCAGCAGGAGGAAGCACGAGGGCGAGTACCGCAGGCGGCGCAGACGGGCCGGCGCCGTCGAGGGAGGCAGCAGTTCGGTGTAGGCGATCGGCAGGTCGGGGTTGAGCACCACCACGTCGGCGCCGATGCGCTTCCCCGCCGCGGTGTGCACCGCGACCGCCCGGCCGCCCCGCACCTCCACCCGCATCACCGTGGTCTCGTAGCGCAGGGTGGCACCGTGCTTGGCCGCGGCGCCGGCCAGCGCCTCGGCAACGGCGTGCATGCCGCCGGTCGGGTGGTAGACCCCGGCGACGCAGTCCATGTAGGAGATGACGGCGTAGAGGGCCAGCGCGTCGTGCGGGGCGAGCCCGGCGTACATCGCCTGGAAGGAGAACATCCGCCGGGTCCGCGGGTCCCGCAGATGGCGGCCAGCCGGGCGAGCTGCGGGCGCAGCAACGACAGCGGGGAGTCGACCTGCGCGTCGATGAAGTGGCGCAGCTGGGTGCGGAACATCGCGGTGACGACGCCGACGAACCGCTCGAAGCCGGCCGCCTTCGCCGGGCCGCACAACGCCCGGATCTCCTGTGCGGTGTCGGCGGGGTCGGCGCGGATGTCCAGCGACGAACCGTCGGCGAAGAACCCCCGGTACATCGGGTCGAGCCGGGTCAGCGACAGCCAGCGGTCGAGATCCTCCCCGACACAGTCCAGGGCGTCGGCAATCAGCTCGGGCATGGTCAGGACGGTCGGTCCGGTGTCGAAACGATAGTCGCCCAGTGCGAGCAGGCCGGCCCGACCGCCGGGGGTCGCCTCCCGCTCGAGCACCGTCACCCGCCGGCCGGCGCCGACCAGGCGCAGCGCGACCGACAGACCGGCGAGACCGGCCCCGACGATGACGACGTGATCCGTCGCTCCGGTCACCGTGCGCACCTGCCACCTGCCACCTGCTTCCTGGTCGATGGTGCGGTTAACCGAGGTGGTCAGGTGCTCAATGTGAGCGCGAAGTCGCCGCCATGGCGAGTTCCGTCAGGGCGGCGAGGGTCGTGACGTCCAGATCCGCCCGCCGCGCCGCCTCGACCGCTGTGGCGGTCCGGGCGGCGATCCGTTCCTCAGCGGCGGCCACCGCTCCGCTCGCGGCGATGATGTCGCGGGCCTCGGCGACCCGGGCGGCGCGAGCCGCGGGGTTCTCGGCGCGCCGGACCGGCGGGGAGACCAGAGCGCGCAGCCGGGCCGCCGCGGCCGGCTGCGCGCGGGTCAGCGCGAGCGCCAGCAGGCCGGTGGGCCGCCCGTCACGCAGATCCTCCCCGGTGGGTTTTCCCGTCACCGCCGGATCGCCGAACACGCCCAGGAGGTCGTCGCGGAGTTGGAACGCCTCGCCGAGCGGCAGGCCGAACGCCGCGTAGGCCGCCAACAGGTCCGGCGGCGCGCCTGCGAGCAGACCGCCGAGCTGCAGGGGACGGACCACCGTGTAACCGGCGGTCTTGTACCGGGCGATGCGGACCGCCCGCCCGGGACCGAGGCCGCCGTGCGGACCGGCCTCGGCCTGGCCGACGAGGTCGAGGTACTGCCCCGCCATCAGCTCGCTGCGCATCCGCCCGTAGGTGGGCCAGGCCCGGGCCAGCGCCTCGGGTGGCATCCCGCTGGCCGCGAGCAGTTCGTCGGCCCAGGCCAGGAACAGATCGCCGAGCAGGATCGCGGCCGAGCGGCCGAAGTCGGCGGGATCACCCCGCCAGCCGGCGGTCCGGTGGACCCGGGAGAAGCGCCGGTGCGCGGCCGGCCGGCCGCGCCGCGTGTCGGAGGCGTCCATGACGTCGTCGTGGACCAGCGCGCAGGCGTGCAGCAGCTCGAGGGCGGCGGCGGCGGTCACGATCTTGTCGCCGTCCGGGCCGTCCGCCCCTCGCCACCCCCAGTAGCAGAAGGCGGAACGCAACCGCTTGCCCTCCGCCAGCAGGAATTCGGTGGCGATGCGGACGAACGGGATCAGATCGTCGTCGATTCCGCACAGGAGCGCTCCGCGCGAACCGGTGAAGCGCCGCAACACGGCGGAGACCCGCCGGCGCACATCCACCGTCGTGCGGTCTGGCACCGTCGTGTGGCCGGGGATCGGCGGGCGCCCGGGGTACCGTGCGGTGTGCCCGTGTTCGACACCGCCGTCGTCGTGGTCGCCGTTCTGCTGGTTGCCGCCGCACTGGGCGGATTGACCCTGTTGCGGCTGCCACCCGCGGAGCTGACTCACACTGTCGACGGTATCGACGCCGTGGAGGTCCTGGTGGCCGCCGGCCGCGTCGAGATCTCCGGGCGGGACCGCGAGGACGTGCACGTCGCGCTGACCGTGCGGCGCCGTCCCGGCCGGTCCGTGCCCGCGATCACGAGGGCCGGGACCACGCTGCGGATCGACGGCCGGGCCAGCGATGTGCGGGCCAGGCTGACCGTGCCGCCACGGGTCCGGGTGCGGGCTGAGGTGCTCGCCGGCGAAATCACGCTGTGGGGGGTCGGCGGTGAACTGTCCTTGGTCACCCGCGATGGCACCATCGCCGGGCGGGAGCTCGCGCGCGGTCCGGTCGCCGCGCGCAGCCGGGACGGCGACGTCAGCCTGCACTTCAGCGAGCCGCCGGACGGCGTGCGGGCGCAGAGTGAGACGGGCATGGTCACCGTCATGCTGCCCGAGGGCGAGTACGGGGTGGAGGTGGAGACCGCTGATCCCGGGGCGGCCGACGTGGAGCTGACCCCGTCGGCGCACGCGGCACGCCAAGTGGTGGCGCGCAGCGTGTCCGGGCGGGTGCGGGTCGGTCTCGCCGCGTCGCTGGGACCCTTGTCCATCGGACGTCCCTTGTCCATCGGACGTCTTTTGTCTGTCTGCCGTCTATGTGGGCTGTCCCAGCTGGTCCCGCCCAACGAGCCCGTTCCAGCCGGGTTGCCCACCCATGTTGGTGGATTCGACGGATCATGACCCTCGTGGGATCACGCTGGGGATTCGTGGGATCACGCCGGGAAAATGTTGCTGCCCGCTGTCGGGGCCTGATCGGTTGTGTTTCCGACCGGGGGTCCGTCCTCGATCGTGGCTACGCCCGGTCTACCCTCGTGCCATGGCGGCGGTCCGGAGTCTGAGCACGCAACCCACGACGATGGGCGAGTACCTCGCCACCGGTCGTGCCTCCTTCTCCTTCGAGTTCTTCCCGCCGAAGACGCCGGACGGCGAGCGGCAGTTGTGGACGGCCCTGCGCCAGATCGAGGCGCTGCATCCCTCGTTCGTCTCGGTGACGTACGGGGCGGGCGGGTCGACGCGCGACGGCACGATCCGGGTGACCGAGCGGATCGCCACCGAGACCACCCTCACGCCGATCGCCCATCTCACTGCGGTCAACCACTCCGTCGCCGAGCTGCGCCGGGTCATCGGCAACTACGCCGGCGTCGGGGTGCGCAACGTCCTGGCCCTGCGAGGCGACCCGCCAGGGGATCCGCAGGGCACCTGGACCGCCCATCCCGCGGGCCTGCAGTACGCGGACGAACTCGTACGCCTGGTGAGGTCGGTCAGCGACTTCTGCGTCGGCGTAGCCGCCTTCCCCGACAAGCACCCACGATCGGTCGACTTCGACAGCGACGCGCGCTACCTGGTGGGCAAATTCGACGCCGGCGCGGACTACGCCATCACCCAGTTCTTCTTCGGCGCTGACGACTATTTCCGTCTCGTCGACCGGGTCCGCCGGCTGGGCTGCGACAAGCCGATCATTCCTGGAATCATGCCGGTGACGAACGTCGCGCAGATCGTCCGGATGGCGCAGCTGTCCGGTGCGGCCTTCCCGCCGGCGCTGGCCTCCCGGTTGCAGGCCGTCGCCGACGACCCGGCGGCCGTGCGGGCGATCGGGGTCGAGGTGGCGACCGAGTTGTCCCGTCGCCTGCTGGACGGCGGTGCCCCGGGCCTGCATTTCATCACCCTCAACCGCTCCAGCGCCACGCGGGAGATCTACCAGGCGGTCCGGTAACCGGCCGCGGTCCGCGGAGTGGCCGGTCCGCGGGGTGGCCTGGTGGCGCATGGTGGGTGGGCCGCTCGCCCGGCCCACCCGCGCTCATGCCGCCGGGCCGGCACTCAGTCGTGCTCGTCGTAGGCGTCGAAGACGCACAGCAGCCATTCGTCGCGGAGCGAATGCTCCCGGACCAGCGCGAACCCGGCCTGGTTGGCGGCGTCCACCACCGCCGTCACCAGGCTGAGATCAAGGGTGTTGAAGACCGGGGTGATCCGTACCGCAAGGATCACCTGGTCGCGATGGGCGGAGAAGACCGCCCGCGGGTCGAGGTCCTCAAGGGTCTCCACCACGCCGCCTACCTGTTCGGACACGTCACTCCCGCCACGTCTGGGTGGCACCGCTGTTCTCTCGTGACACCGCTGTTCCTCCGACACCGCGTCTCCCGACCTCGGGCCGGTCCGGTGACCGATCGGCGCCTTCGGTTTCGGTCGCCGGCCGGACGCAGGGTGCCGGTACGGCTCGCGGTAGGGGACGACGAGACTCTATGTCCCAGCATGTCCCAGCGCGAGACGGCGTACCGGACGGATCCTGGCGTACCGGACGCGGCGCTGGCCGTACCGGGTGGAACGGGATGGCTGACGGGCACGATGGCCGACAGGCACGATGGATGACGTGAGCACCCCGGTACCCGGTCGGGACACCTACCTTGCCCAATAGGTCGACCTTGCACGGCGGCTACGACCTGGCGCGCGGGCTATGGCTCGTTCGTGCCTGGTTGACGGTGGTCTACTGGGTGGTCAGGCCGCTTACCGCCCTCGCGATTCCCCCGGCCGTGGCTGGTGGCCGGTGGCCGCTGCTGGGGGCTCTGGTGATCGTGCTCAGTGGCCTGGCCGACAACCTCGACGGAGCGGTGGCGATCTTCACCCGGCGCACGAGCGCCTGGGGATATGTCCTGGACTCCGTCGTGGACCGCTGCGGTGACCTGGCCTACCTGCTGGCCCTGTGGTGTCTCGGCGCACCCGGCGGCCTTGTGATCGCGGCAGGCAGCATGCTGGGACTGCTGGAGTACACCCGGGCCCGGGCCGGCAACGCCGGCTTCGACGAGATCGGCGTGGTGACCGTCGGGGAGCGGCCGGCCCGGATCATCATCGCCGCGGTTGGCTCGTTCGGAGCGGGTCTGGTGCCCGGCCTCGCGAACCTCGCCGCGAGTATCGCGACGACCGCGACGCTGGCGGTGTGCGCCGTCGGCTTCTTTCAGCTCACGGCCACGGTCCACGCGACCCTGGCAGCCGGGTCAGGCCGGGCCGATGAGGCCGGCGACGATGCCGGCGGAGAGCACGACGAGCGGCAGCCCACCGCCGGGATGGGTTGATCCGCCGACGAGAAACAGGCCGGGCACCCGGGATGTGTTCGGAGGCCGCAGGAAGGCCGCCCGCACGCCGTTCGAGGATCCACCGTAGATGGATCCGCCCACCGTCCCGGTGCGCCGTTCCAGATCCGCCGGGGTAATGGTCTCGTATCAGCGTAACCGGGGGCGGACGTCCAACCCGCGGGCGGCGAGCACGTCGAGGATGCGTCGGGCGTAGCCGTCGACGAGCCCGGGACGGTCCCAGTCCAGGGTGCCTGCGCCGTCGTGGCCGCCTGCGCCTCGGTGCGGGGGCGCGTTCACCAGGACGAACCACGCCTCGCAGCCCGGCGGCGCGCAGGCCGGGTCGGCGGGCGCGGCAAGGTAGATGGTGGGATCGGCCGCCAGCCGGCCCGCGAAGACGGCATCGAATTCAGCGTCGTAGTCGGCGGGGAAGGTGACCGTGTGATGCCCCAGCCCGGGCGTGCGACCCGTCAGGGCCAGCAACAGCACGAAGCCGGACATCGACGGCACCGTCCGCCGCAGCCGCCGGCGGCCGGCCCGATCGTTCACCAGCCGGCCGTAGAGCGCCGCCGCGTCGGCGTTCGCGACGACGACGTCCGCGGGCAGCCGGGTACCGTCGGCGAGGCGGACCCCGTCGACCCGCCCGCCGGGGGTCCGGGTCACCGTCAGCACCGGCGCGTCGAGCAGGATCCGGACGCCGCGTTCCTCGGCGCGGCGGGTGAGCGCATCCCCGAGGCGGCGCAGGCCGCCCGCGACGTACCAGCCCCCGAAGCGCCGTTCCGCGTGGACTACCGACACCAGAGCGGCGGGGGCGTGCCGGGGATCGGATCCAGAGTAGGTGGCATAGCGGTCCAGGATCATCCGCAGCCGGGGATCACGCAGGTAGCGCAAGCCTAGCCGGCGCAGGCTCCGGCCGGGAGCGATCGCGGCGATGTCACCGGGTGAGGACCAGGCGAGCCGGACCAGCCCGGTCGCCGACACGGGACTGGACAGGAACGGTCCTTCGGCGGCGTCGAAGACCCGGCAGGCCCGGTCGGTGAGCCGCCGCCAGTCCTCGCCCGACCCGGGGGCGATCCGATCGTCCAGTTCGGCCACGAACGCGTCGTCGTCGGCATGTGCGGCGAGCGTCGTGCCGTCGGCGAACCGGTAGGACGCGATCGGGTCCAGTCGACGCAGCTCCACCTCACCGCGCAACGGCCCGCCGGTCGCGGTGAACAGGTCCTCGAACACGCCGGGCATGGTCAGCAGGGACGGGCCGGTGTCGAAGCCGAACCCGTCGCGCTCGTACCAGCCGAGCTTGCCTCCGGTCCGCGACGACTGCTCGCAGACCGTCACGTCATGCCCGGTGGCGGCGAGCCGGGCCGCGGCTGCCAGCCTGCCCACACCGGCGCCGATCACCACAACACGGGCCATGCGACGACTGTACGAGCTGCTCCTTCCCGGTTATCCACGAGGAAGGAAACGGGCATCGAAGCCTCGAGAAGGAGAAGGAAGCCGCCGGAAGGACGACAAGGGAAGCCTCTGGCGGGGTGAGGAAGGGCGGACCAGCGGTCAGGGGCAGCGGGTAACCGGTCGTCCCTTCCACCGGGCGGTACCCCGCCGACGACGCCACCACGACACCGCCGTCAGGTAGCCCAACAGGCTCACGGAAGCCGGATGAGCGGCGGCGTCAGGCCAGCTCCGGCTGCCCGTGCGGCGGGCGGCGAGCACCCGGCCGGCGACCCCGGCGAGGTACCCGACCGCGCCCGGGCCCGAGCCACCCAGTGCCGCCACCGCCGGCACGACGAACAGCCAGGCCAGCACGCCGATCTGCCCGGCGCTGCCGAGCGTGCTTCCACCGGCGACGGCCAGCGACTTCGCGTAGCCGTCCCGCAGCTGTGACCATCCGGAGTACATCCGATTGACCGCGAGGTCGGTGCCGTCCGCGACCACTCCCCGCCCGCCGGCACGCTTGAGCCTCCGCAGCAGGGCGACATCCTCGATGACCTGGTCCCGGACGCCCTCGTGGCCGCCGGCCCGGCGGTAGGCCGCCACGTCCACGGCCAGCAGCTGTCCGCCCGCCGCGGAAAGCGATGGCCGGGTGGAGCGTTCGGCCAGCCGCAGCGGCAGCAGCGCCAGCCACGACCACTGGAGCAGGGGTTGGATCAGCCGTTCGGCGACACCGGCCGCCTCCTGGCGCGGGTAGGGCGAGACGAGGTCGAGGCCGGCGTCCCGCAGGAGGAGAACGGTTCGCGCGACGCCGTCGGGGGCCACCGTGACGTCGGCGTCGGCGTCGACGAAGACGAGGACCGTGCCCGTGGCCGCCGCCGCGGCCCGGGCGCAGGCGTGCGGTTTGCCGAGCCAGCCGGCGGGGGCGCCGCACCGCGCAGCGCGACGATCCGGTCGTCCCTCGCCGCCCACCGAGCGAGGATCTCCCCGGTGCCGTCGGTGGAACCGTCGTCGTAGACGAGGATCTCGAGGTCGGGCACCCACTGCGAGCCGAGCAGGGCCGACAGGCAACGCGGCAGGCTCCCGGCCTCGTCGCGGACGGGTAGCACGACCGTCACCCGTTCGCGTACCGGCCGGGCCGGCGGTGGGACGCGTAGCAGCCGCGCGTTCACCGCCGTGTGCACGGCGATGGCGCTGGACGCCACCGCGGCGGACCGTACCGCACCCGACCAGCATCGGCCGGCGAGCCACCGGGCCGGGGATCCCGGTACCGTCCGTCCCGTCCGGTGCCTCGTCCCGCGCCCCGTCCGCCACGGCGCCGTCATCGTGGTGGGGAGCCCGCCGGGACCGGGCGGTCCCCGGCCCGGGCACGGTCCCGGGCACGGGGCCCGGCCCGGGCCGCCGCGACGAGCGCCGCCCCCATCGCGATCCCGCCGGCCACGGCTACACCGGGACGGTCGAAGAAGGTGAGGTTCGCCAGCGTTGAGGAGACGTAGGCCCACAGGAGAAGGGCGAGCGGAGCGCGATCGTCGCGTGCCGTGCTCCCGGCCCGGTCCGGAAGCGCCGTCAACGCCGCGGTCATGGCGATCGCGACGGCCACCCATCCGGCGGTGTTGGTGAGCGGGATTCCGTTGAGCGCCGGGCCGCCGCCGAGCCACCGCCAGTACCCCGCGGTGACCATCTGCGGGTCGATGAAGAGATCCCAGGCCGCGAGGACGAGCGCGGCCAGCACGACGGTGCGCGCCCGGCCGCGGTGGTGGTGACGGGTCAGGACATATGCCGGGTAGGTCATCATCGCCCAGGCCATCGGCACCACGACCGGGACGCCGTACAGGCGGGTGCCCAGGGCGGAGCCGTAGGCGTAGCGGCCGAAAGGCCAGCCGGTGTGCACGCCCACGGTCTCCACGAGCAGCCCGCCGCCGACGGTCACGGCGAGGAACCCGGCGGTCCACGCTCGGCCACAGGTGAGCAGGGCGTGGCTCACCGAGGAGGCGAAGAACAGCACGATCGAGGCGATGGCGAGCGCCGCCCCAGCGGATCCGGTGACCAACGGACAGGGGAGCTGCACCGCCACGGTGGCCGCCGCGAAGATCCACGGCATCGCGGTGAGCCGTGCCGGCCGCGCCGATCCGGTGAAGAGCGCGCCGACGGTCATCGTACCGGTGCGTGCCGGTCGGCTCCTTCGGCGGAGGCGCCGTCGGGACAGGCGGGGGAGCGTCCGTGGAGCTCCTTGCCGAGCACGGCGTAGGGGGTGAGGGTCCCGGGGAACTGGAAGTCGGACAACAACGGGACGAATCCCTCATGGTCGTACAACCGGCGTGCCGGACGACCCGGGGGTTCGAGGGCGGACAGCGCGGCCGTGCGTTGCGGGGCCCCGCGCAGCAGCTCCCGCAGTATGGTGCGCCCGATCGCTCGGCCCTGGTAGGCGGGCAGGACGTGCAGCTCCACGATCTCGAGGCAGTCGTCGAGCCAGTACGCGGCCGAGTCCGGCGGGAGCGCGTCGGCGACGACGTCGTGCCACCACTGGCCGACCCGGCCGGGCAGTGCGTAGGTGATCCCGACGAGTTCGTCGTCGGGTGTGACGGCCGCCACGGCGCGAAGGTCCCGCCGCTCGAAGTGCCGGCGCGCATGGGCGGCCCGGTCCCGGGCGGCCCGCGGCGGGTCAGGCTCATGATGATCGAGGAAGGCGGCCTTGTAGACCGCGATGACATCGTCGAGCCGGGTGCGCATCCGGCTCGGGGACCAGCGGACCACCCTCACGCCCACGTCGGTCACCGGCGTCGCCTCCTGTCCGCGCCCGGATCGCCGACCTGGCCCCACGGGTCGGGTCCGGCGAGCCAGGAGGCTGGGGCGCACCATCACGTCGCTCGACGATAACCCGCCGCTCGCCGGCACTGCTCGGCGATGGGAATTACTGCTACGTAACGTCATTCCACTGATGTGGAGGGTGCTACCTCCGGATGGGTGGGAGACCCGCCCGATCACCGGCCATGGCGAGCGCGGCGCAGCGCGGCGTGCCGGCGAGGAGGTCGGCCACCAGCATGGCCACCGGCCGGGGCCTGCACGGTGCCACCCGCGTTCGTCCCTGCCGCCACGATCACCCGGCCGCCGTGGTCTGCCACGGCCTCGACAAGGGGGATGCCGTCCGGGGTCGCCGGGCGCTCGCAGACGCGGACGTCGAGCATCTCCACGGTGCCGTCAGGCCGGCGCAGCGTCGGGAACAGGCCGGCGACCGCCTGCTCGAAAACCGCGCGTAGGCGGGCGACGCCGCTGTCCGCGACCGCCCGCACGGCGGTGCCCAGATACCCGAATCCGCCGCTGACATGGATCCTGGCACCATCGGCGGACAGCGTCACATTGATCACACCGAGGGGATCTCCGGCGTGGACCTTCACCGGCCGTCGCAGACCCGGGTTCGGCAGGGTCAGTGAGAGGCCGAGCAGATGCGCGACGGCACCGGCGCCGGGCCAGGCGGCGCCCAGCAGCCGCTGCAGATCGCGGCCGGCCACGGTCACCACGGCCCAGCCGGTACGCAGGGTCGAGCCGTCCGCGAGATGCAACCGGACCCCGTTCCCGGCTCCGTTCCCGGTTTCGTGCCCGGCCTTGTTCCCGTTGCCGTCGAGGCTCCGGTCGATGCCGGTCTCGATGCGTTCCACCCGGGTGCCGGCGCGCACCTCGACGCCCGCGGCCCGCAGCCGGTCGATGAGCACCGTGGCCAGATCGTGGATGTTGACCGCGTAGCCGTCCACCTCGACCGCCCCGGCCACCTCCCGGGCGCCGCCGGGCAGCGGGACCGAGCAGCCTAGCGTGGGCCAGCCGCGAACCAGATCCGCCCGGGACAACCGGAACGACCCGCCCCCCCGCGGCCCGCTGCAGCTGCTCGCCCGCGGCGAGGTCGCCCGGACCGAGATAGATCCGCGGGAGGCGGGCGTCCCAGCGCAACCCGCACCCGGTACCGAGCCCGTCCCTGCCGTCGGCGAGCGCGAAAAGATGCTCCCACCCGCGCAACCCCAGCCGGTTCAGGGCGATCACCAGGTCCCGGGCCACCGCGTGCAGCCCGGGATGGTCGGCGCACTGCTCGAAGGCGCTGGCCCAGGCCCTCTCCGGCTCCGACAGCGACTCCGGGTCCCGTAGCCGCCAGCCGCCGTGCGTCGGATCGCGGTCGAGAATACCCACGCGGCTCGCGTCCGCCTGCGGCAGCGTCTCGGTCGCCGATAGGTGCCGGCCGTTCGTCCCCGCGAACGTCGTGCCCTGGGCGGCAGGGTCCGCCCGGTCGGCCGGCGCGGCGTCGAGGACCCGGACGGGGTGGCCCCGCAGCCGCAGCACGAGCGCGATCGTGAGTCCGACGATCCCGCCGCCGACGACCACCACGTCGTGCTTGTCGACGGCGGAACCGTCAGGGGCCGGGTCCTCGCCGACCCCGCGGCCGGTGCCCCGCGGATCGCCCCGACGATCGGCCAGGTCATGACGATCGCCCTTCGGGCCGTTCCCGGCGAGGTCGTGCCCGGTGAGGTCGTCCAGGTCGGCCCGCCCGACTACCGCGAGGAACGCCTGATCGAGATCGTCGCTGCAGGCGGGACTGTGCATCGCTACGGAGCAGAGAGTGAATCCGCGCCGCAGCTCCCCGCCGTCCTCGGCGATCCGCCCCGCGGGCAGCCCGCGGACCGGGCCGAGGAACCGGGGGGCGTTGTCGATCACGACCTTCAGGTCACGGCGGTCGTAGGCGTCGACCAGCGCCCGGTCGGTGAAGACGTCCGGTTCGCTGACTGACACGAGTCGGCGGCCGGTGAACGCCTTGACGTGCCGTATGTCGATCATGCCGGCGGACATCCGGGACCCGCCGTGCACGAGGGGCGCGGCGATGCTGATCAGATCGGCGGCGTCGAAGACGTCCTCGACGGTGCGGGCGACGTGGATCCGGTCGACCGGCAGTCGGTGCTTCGCCGCCCAGAGCGCGGCCGTCGCCGGCTTCGCCGCGAGCGAGGGAGCGTGTACGGCCAGATGCCAGCCGCGTGCGGCGCCCTCCCGGGCGACCCTCCTGTTGATGTTTCCGGCGCCGACGAGGCCGAGCACGCCCGGCCGGTCGGTGCGCGTGGCGGCCCCAGCCGGCTCCGCGCCGGATGCGTCGCCGAGCGGGTCGAACAGCCGGTCGACGATGAACCGGGCGACGTGCCGGGCGTTGACCTCGGGGGTGTTGCACACCTCGATCCGGTGGCGCGCCGCAGCGGCCAGGTCGACGGCGGCGAGGGAGGTGCCCCGGCGGACCAGCAGCAGGCGTCGGTCCCGGCCGGTCTCCGCCGGGTCCGTGCGGACCGCGGTGGCCCACTGTTCGAGTGCCGGTCCATCCACCGCGTTCATCCCGACGACGAGGGTGTGCGGCCGCAGTTCGACCAAGGCGTCGGCTAGGCCCGTCGGCTGGGTGGCCAGCTCCGGGCGTAGCCGGGCGGCGTCGTGCCGAGTGACGAGCCGCGCGACCCGTTCGCTCACTGGTGTCGCGATCAGAACCCGACGGCGGGGGGCTGCGTCCAAGGCGCCTGCTCACGGGGTGCCTGCTCGCGGGGTATCGACATGCGGCTTGCTTCACCTGGTTCGTAGGAAGGTGCGGGGCGTAGGAAGGTGCGGGCGGCCCCTTCACGGTGGCGGGTGCCGTTCAACGGGGCGTCAAAGCAGGCCGTGTCCCCGCCCGGATACGGCGGGGGTCGTGGACGGATCTTCAACGCGGCGTCAACGTCGGCTCGGGGCTGACCTGCAGGAGAGGATCCCGCCCGCCCAGCGTCCCCCGCGAGCCGAGCACCGCGAACCGCGCGAACAGTTCCTCGCTGTACCAGCCGACCAGCGGTGTGCGCCGGACGACCTCGCTGTGCGCGGGGCGGCTGTAGGCGAACCTGCGCAGCGACGCCGCGTCCTGCCAGAGGCTGAACGTTCCCTGTAAGCCGATCGGCGCCTCCCCGATGCCAGCCGCGAAGATCAGACCCTCGGCCTCGGCCAGGTCGACCGCCACTGCCGGCACCGCTCGGCGGAAGGTGAGCGTGTGCCGCAGGGTGACGCGGACCCGGGTGATCACCGCGACCGCCGCGGGGGCGCTCGCGGGAGACGGAACGTTCGACGCTGCCGGGTTGCCGAAGGGCTCCTGCCGTGACCACCGCCCACGTGACGACAGCGGGTGAAGGTCGATCCGCCAGCGTTCCTCGGCCAGTGATGACCATGCCCGCACCGACGCGGATCGTTCGAAGGAACGGGCCGCCGACGGGGAGGACCAGACGGCGACCATCGCCCACTGGCACGGATCGGCGTCCCGCAGGGTGAAACTGCTCGCCGAACCGGTGCCCAGCAGTTTTGCGAAGGTCAGTCCCGGTGTGTGCCGCAGGGTGGTACGGTTGGTGGCCATCCGCGCCAGGGCGTAACCGATCCGTCGTCGGGGCACCCGCCAGAAGTCGACGGTGACGAGCGTGCTCATCGCCGCACCGACGACAGGCGCAGCAGGCTGTCACGGACGGCCCCGGCGCCGTCGTTGTCGCGCAGGGGTACCACCCGGCACCGCCCGGTTCCAGCCAGTACATGCCGACCGTCGCCCGTCACCTCCGCGAGCAGGCCGTCCGGACCGCCGCGGCCCAGCAGCGCGACGAGGTCGGGGGGAGGAGACGTACACCGCCCCGTCGAGGCGCACGAACTCGGCCTGTACCTCGAGATGGGCCGCGTCCGACGGGGAGACGCGCAGCGGCACCCGCAGGTAGTCGTCCAAGGCGGTGCTCCCTTCCAGACTCCAGAGCCGTTCGAAGTGCTGTTCGACGAACTGGACCAGGGTGGAGGAGATGGCCGCCTCGTGCTGGGTCGCGGCGGCCGAGGAGTACCCGACGGGGAACGTCGAGACCAGCGCCCCGGTGTCCCAGCGGTGATACGTCGTCAGGGGCTGTTCGGTGTAGAGGCGGACCGCGAGCCGGGGGCGCAGGACGGGAGCGAGCCGATCTCGCAGTGCCTCGAGGACCAGCAGGTTCGAGTGGATCATGCCCGGTACGTCGACGCTGCGCAGGAGGTCGGCGGCTCGTCCGGCCACGGCCGGGGAGTCCGGGTCGAGTAGGAGTACCTGAATGATCGCTCCGGCGTCGACCGCCGCGAGCACCGCGTCGGCGAAGGCGGTCCGGTGCTCGGGGGTAGCCAGATCCGTCCAGGTGTTGAGTAACCGGACGCTGCGCCGGGACGAGGCGATCCGGGCGATGAAGTACGCCGGGTCGAACGTGCTGAGCAGCCGCCCGCTGGTGAACTGGGTGGGCTCGGCCGTGACCGGTGCGCTCAGCCGTTCCTCGGCGGCCGGCAGTTCGGGGGAGCCCCGCTGACGCAGGAGCGTGATGCCCTGCTGCCAGGATCGCCGCGCCGCTGGATGGTCGTCCATCTGGGCTTGTCTTCCGCA
>NZ_CDWTMO010000021.1:0-16683 GCF_977946435.1 Frankia sp. CgKIO3
CGGCGGGGGACCGGGCGGCCGAGCCGGTGCCCGAGCTGCATCCATTCGTTGTCGTGGCTCGTGACGGGCTCGGCACGGTGCCTCCGTTCGCCTTGGGGGCCGGCGCGGCGACGTCGCCGACGAGTCCGTTCGCCCGGGCCGCCCACCAGGGCGAGCGGCTGATCGCCGCACTGGCAGCGGGCGAGTGGGATCCGCCGGCCGACGCCGAGCGGTGGATCCGCCAGGTGGGGGCCCACACGATGGCTGTCGTACCCGTGGTACGGGTCGGCCACGTCGTCGCCGTACTGAGTGTGACTGCCGTTGCGGATCGACCTCCGTTCACCGAAGCGGATCTGCTCTTGCTGACCGAACTCGCCGCCCGGGTGGGGGTCGTCCTGGACCGGATCGATCGGGGGGCGGCCGAGCGCAGCAATGCGCTGGCACTGCGTGAGGCGTTGCGCGGTTCTCCGCCCGCCGTCCCGTCCGGGCTCGAGGTGGCCACCCGTTACCTGCCCGGCGGGGTCGGTGACGACGCCGGTGGCGACTGGTTCGACGTGATTGACCTGGGAGCCGGGCGAGTCGCCCTGATGATTGGCGACGTGATGGGCCGAGGGATCCGGGCGACCGCGGTGATGGGGCAGCTGCGCGCGGCGGCCCGCACCTGCGCCCGTCTCGATCTTCCCCCGGCCGAGGTGTTGACGCTGCTGGACGGCATCGTCGCGGACCTGCCCGGGGAGGAGATCGCCACCTGCATCTACGCGGTCGTCGAGATCGACAGCGGGGTGCTGACGCTGGCGAGTGCCGGGCACCCGCCGCCCCTGGTCGTCGCGCCGGACGGGCTGGTCTCCAGGCTCTACATGGCGGTGGGGTCTCCACTCGGGGTGGCCCGGTCGGACGTGACCGAGTACACGGTGCGACTGGGACAGGGATATCTGATCGCCCTGTTCACCGACGCGCTCGTCCGGGGACGTGCGCGCGACCTCGACGCCGGAGTCTCGCAGCTCGCGGCCGCGCTCGCCCGCACCAGCGACAGGTTCACCGCGAATCTGGACGACCTGGTCACCGCGGCGTGTGCCGGTCTCGGTCCCGCCGTCGCCCCCGGCCCGGTGGGTTCTGGCCCGGTGGGTTCCGGGACGGCCGACGGGACGGTCGGGGGGACGATCGACGCGGCGGCGGCCGACGACGTCGCGCTTCTGTTCGCCCGGTTGCCCGGTGAACTGACGGCCGCGGCGGCCCTCCTGGACGCCACCTTCGACGGTGCGGCGAGCCTGCGCGCCGTGCGGGCCCAGGCCAGGCTCGCGCTGGAGAACGCGACGCTGGCCTCGGAGGTCGTCGACACCATCATCCTGGTGCTGTCGGAGTTGGCGAGCAACGCGGTGCGGCATGGTCGCCCACCACTGTCGGTGCGGCTGCGCCTGCTGGGCGACCGGGCCGTCGTGGAGGTCGCCGACGGTGGCGGCCGGGTGCTGCGGCGGCGCCATGCCGCGGCCGAGGATGAGGCCGGCCGCGGGCTCCACCTGGTCTCCCGGCTCGCCGTTCGGCACGGCGTCCGTCCGGTCGCCGACGGGAAGGCAGTGTGGGCCGAGATCGACCTGACCGGGACGACCCCGCCCGAACCGGACTGACGCCAGGGCCATGGAGGGACAATTGCGTGGTCTGTTAGATATGTCTGATTTACCCCAGCTCGGCAGGTGAAATCCATCCGGACGGCCGGGGCGGGGTTGACCGGGTGGCGGGCTGATCTGCCAGATACGGCACGAGACGGCCTGATACGGGTGGACCGGCCGTCCCGGCGGCATCGGGAAGTCTGGTGTCGCGTAACGTGAGCTGCATGCCGGACGCGGTGCTGCGCCTCGACAATGTCAATGTCGTGCGAGATGGGTCATACCTGCTCAGGAACGTGTCGTGGGCGGTGTTCCCCGGCCAGCGCTGGGTGGTCCTCGGTCCCAACGGCGCCGGGAAGACGACCCTGCTGCAGGTGGCCTCGGGCCGGCTGTTTCCCACCAGGGGCACGGTCGATCTGCTCGGCGCCCGTCTCGGCAAGGTCAACCTTCTCGATCTACGATACCGGGTGGGTGTCGTCAGCCCGGCGCTGGTGGAGACGCCACCCGCCGACGAGCGGGTACTCGACGCGGTGGTGACCGCCGGCTGGTCCGTGCTGGGCCGCGCCGACGAGGAATACGACGAGGTCGATCTCACCCGCGCGGCCGGCCTGCTGACCCAGTTCGGGTGCCGTGGACTGGCCGACCGGCGGTTCGGAACCCTCTCCGAGGGAGAGCGCAAGCGTGTGCTCATCGCCCGGGCCCTCATGACCGACCCGGAACTCCTCCTGCTCGACGAGCCCGCCTCCGGGCTCGATCTGGGTGCGCGGGAGGCGTTGATGCGGCGGCTCACCCGCTTCGCGGCCGACCCCACCGCTCCTGCCCTCGTCCTCGTCAGCCACCACGTGGAGGAGATCCCGGTCGGGGTGACCCACGCGTTGCTGGTGCGCGGCGGCCAGGTGCTTGCGGCCGGTCCGGTCGCGCAGGTACTCACCGCGGAGGCGTTGTCCTCCTGCTTCGGGATTCCGTTGGATGTCGGCGTGGCGGCCGGTCGCTACACCGCCCGGCTTGCCGCCGGACCGCCTCCCCGGCATCCGGTGTCCGCCTCGGTCTGAGTCTGTGCCGCGGGTCTGAGTCTGTGCCGCGGGTCTGAGTCTGTGCCGCGGGTCTGAGTCTGTGCCGCGGGTCTGAGTCTGTGCCGCGGGTCTGAGTCTGTGCCGCGGGGTGTTTGTCCGTTCATGGGCCGATCGGCCGCGACCGGAGTCGGTCGATGGCCGGGTGAGCACGATCGGCGGGGTGCGGTGATTTTCCCGGCGTGATCCAGTCCCGAGTCACCGTCCGGTCCCGGCGTTGCGCGTACGGCCCGGTGGGCCATCCATCCTCGTCAAGCGGCCTCAGCCCGTCGTAGCGCGCCTTTTCCGGTATCGCCGGTGTGTTTTTTCGTGGCGGCCATCGTGCTCCCTCTCCGGGCTCGTCCGTTCGTGGGCCGGCCGACGCCCCGGACGCCGACCGCCGGTCGTCCCGGGAGCCGTCGCTGATCGGCCGTCGTTCATCGTTCGTCGAGCAGGTCCCACAACCATCCCGACCGTCGCATACCCGCGCCGAGCGACCTCAGCCGGACGGCAAGTTGCCGATCCGAGGTGATGACGACCACAGGCGCGACCGCGTCGCGCGCCGCCGCCACGATGGCGTCGTCGCCGTGCCCGGGGGCGTGCACGACGACGATGGTCGGTGCCGCGCGGTCCGCCCTCGTTGGAACGTGGCGGCCCTTCTCGGGCGCGACTCCCGCGGGCCCGACCTTTTCGGGTGTGATCTTTCCGGGCCGTACGGTTCCCTCGGGAACTCCGGCTCGCGCCGCACCCTCGAGAACGACCACGATCCGCTCAGGCCATTCCGGCCTCGATGATGGCCGCGGGTGCGTGCCGGGACGGGTGATCCGCGCCGAAATAGCATCGACCAGCCGTCCGGCCGCTCCTGGGCGGTCCCGCCACCACCCGTCGGGCCGGGAGCCAATCACGTTGGCACCGTCTACCACCCACGTGCGCGGGTACTCGTCCGTGGGTCGGCCCATAGCAGCGGCGCCGGAATCAGGGGTACTCATCCGGCGCGGCGATCCCCTTTGGCATTCGTACCGGTCGGTTCCGCTCGCGGCACCACCACCCCAAAGGCGCCGACGGCTGTTGCCCGCCGTTTGCCGGGCAATCGTCCACGGGAGTCGGTAGACGAACACGATCGGTGTCTCAAGGTCGGAGGACATGGACGCCGCCCGGTCCACGCCTGCCCAACTGTCCGCTTGCGGCCGGCCTTTCGACTGGGAAGGTGTGATTCGCAGAACATGATCATCCCTCTATCATGTGGAGCTTGCTCCCTGTCTTTGGGTTCCGCACTCCGACTGCCAGGGCGGCGTGCGTTGAGCGCTGACTTCGTCTTCGGCGACCCAAGCTTGCGAGTCCGGCGAACCAGGCGTGACAGTTCCCCGCGTTCTCGTGGTAATAATAGACGCGTGAGTTCTGCGGTCCGCTGACCTGAAGGAGAGTGGCATGGCCCAGAAGACCATCGTCTCGTTGATTGACGATCTCAGTGGAGAAGAGGCTGACGAGACCGTCCGGTTCGGACTCGACGGTGCGCAGTATGAGATCGACCTGTCGGAGAAGAACGCCACGAAGTTGCGTGGGTCGTTGGCTTCGTTCGTCACCGCGGCTCGCCGTTCTGGCGGTCGGGCGGCGGGTGGCCGGCGTGGTGTGCGTGCCGCTTCGCGCCGTACCGGCGGAACCGACCGTACCGCCGACATTCGCGAGTGGGCGCGCAGCAACGGTTACACGGTGAGTGACCGGGGGCGTATCGCTTCCAACATCGTCGAGGCGTACGACAAGGCCCACTGATCCTGGTCTTGACTGCTTTTCCGGGGCAGGGACCGGGGCAGTGGAACCCCTTGTAGCGGTAGTGCCCGTGGTATTGGACGACGGGCCGCGCGATCCGGCGGACCGAAGATCGTGTGATCAGGTTTTGCATGGTCAGGTTCCTGCCACACCGACCGGGCCGGTGTGGCAGGAACTATTGGCGTCGCCGCCAGCGCAGTCTATCGCCAGATCTGTTCGTTCCGTCAGTTCGGCAGCTGCCGGGCCATCCAGTTTTCGACGTCTTCTGCGGTTCGCGGAAGTGCGGCGGACATGTTCCGCCTTCCATCCCTGGTGACCAGGATGTCGTCTTCTATCCGGACGCCGATGCCCCGCAGCTCCGGCGGAACCGTCAGGTCGTCCGGCTGGAAGTACAGGCCCGGTTCGACCGTCAATACCATGCCCGGTTCCAGCGCCGCGTCGCGATAGGTCTGGTCGCGCGCCTGCGCGCAGTCGTGCACGTCCAACCCGAGCATGTGCGACGTGGAGTGCAGGGTATAGCGGCGATGGACGCCCCCTCCCGGGGAGCGTGGGTCCTCGGTCAGCGACTCCTGCGCACTGACCGGCAGGAGCCCCCAGTCGTCGAGCGCCGTGGCGATGACCTGCATGGCGGCCCGGTGCGGATCCAGGAAGGACGCTCCCGGCCGGACCGCGTCGATCCCGGCCTGCTGGGCGTGAAGAACCACGTCATAGACCTGGCGCTGCAGCTCGGTGAACCGTCCGTTGATCGGGAGCGTGCGGGTGACGTCGGCCGTGTAGAGGGACCGTCCCTCGACCCCCATGTCGAGCAGGGCGAGATCACCGGCGCGTACCGGCCCGTCGTCGCGGACCCAGTGCAGCGTCGTGGCGTGGTGGCCACAGGCGACGATGGAACCGTATCCCACATCGTTGCCGTCCACCCGGGCCCGCCGCCAGAACGTCCCCTCCAACCATCGTTCTCCGTTGGGCAGGTCCATCGCCCGACCGATTTCTCCCACGCACTCGGTGAAGCCGCGCACGGTTGCGGCGATCGCTTCGTCCAATCGGGCGATCTCGAAGTCGTCCTTGAGCAGTCGCAGCTCGGAAAGGGCCTGTGCGAGGGCCAGATCGCGGTCGGTTCCTGGTCCACCCCGGCCGGGCCAACGCAGCACCGAATCGTCCACGACCGGATCGACTCCGCGTAGTACCCGGGTGTTTCCCGGTGCCAACCGCGCGAGCGCGTCCGCGAGCTCCGTGAGCGGCCGGCATTCGATCTCCAGCTGTGCCGCGGTCTCCCGAACCCCCGGTCTGGGACCGACCCACAGTTCCCCGTATCGCCGGTCGGTGTAGAAGGCGGAGCTCGACCGGTCGGACCGCCCGGCGACATAGAGCACCGCATCATGTTCACCGGCCGCGTTGGGTAGCAGAACCAACACGGCATCCGGTTCATGGCAGCCGGTCAGCCAGAAGAAGTCGCTTCCGGGACGGAACGGAAAATCTGTGTCGTTTGCCCGTACCCGCAGACCGCCGCTCGGCACCACAAGCGCGTCCGCCGGGAACCGCGAACCCAACAAGGCGCGACGTTTCGCGGTGTAGGGTGCGCAGTCATCGCGGGATGGCACAGTGTCGTCAATCGGCGCCCACCCGGTCGACATAAACCGCCGGAACGCCGCGTGTGGTTCCTCGTCGTGGTTGGCCTGCCCAGGTTCGCGCACGGAATCATCCGATGCCGGAGGTTCACCGGCCCCGGTGGGGACAACGCCCGGCTCGTCGGCCGTGATGAGGTTCGGATCACGCCCGGCCGGCGCGCTCTCGGGCACCCCCGGGCCGGTCGGTGGAGGTGAGCTTTGGTGGGACTGGGCACTCATAACGTTAACGGTAGGCCCCGTTGTGGACGGCGGGTAGCGCGCGAGGCGTACCGCCATGCCCCGCGCGCCGGCCGGACTTCCCGTCGTGGGTCCGCCGGGCATTTGGTGCATCGCACCGCCGCGATGATGCCGGGCCGATGTGGGCGGTCGCGTCGCGACATGGGTCCGGGCGCCGCTACCCACTTCGCCGCCTTCGGACCCTTCCACGAAGACTGTTCCTCCCACTTCGGGTGAGTTAACGAGGGCACGCAATCGGTTGTGGGAGATCTGAGGGATCCGGTCGGTTGTGACCTTCCGTCGTGGACCGTTAACTCATCTTCCGGTCGGCGGGGAAGGCGGGTCCACGTTGCACGGACCAGGTCGGTCCGGGTGCGGACGTCCTCGGCGTGCCGTAATGCCGGTCCGATAGCCACCGGCATCGTGCGGTTCGGGCACTGCACTCGGTTCGGGTACTGCACTGCGTGTCGCGAACACCACCGGAGACCGGCATTATTGTCGCGCATCCCGATATCGGTGGTTGTCGTCGGGATCGCAGGATCGGGATCGGGCCCGCGACCGGTCTTGATGCTCGGCGCCACCCGGGGGTCTGCCACCGCTCGGCTCGGCGGGGACGGTCCGGGCGGCGGCGTCGGAGTCCGTACGGTCCGTGGGCCGGCCGGGGGCCTGCGGGGTCGCACATCCGACAACCCGTTGGGAATGCCATGACGCCCGTCACCCGTCACCATCGAAAAGACTGTCCGGGAGGGTTCCGGTCCGTCCGCGCCCACGTCGTGCCAAGGTGGTCCGGCGGGTTCGCGCCGGTGGTGGACGGTCCCGGCCTCGGGCAGCGCCATTGGCGCGGATGATCTCATCCCGGTGGATGGGGGAGGAGGACGCGGCCATGACCTGGCCTCCGGATCGTCCGGAACGGTACGGGACGGCGAGCGGCGTGGCCGGTCCGTCCGTGACCCGCGGGACCCGCGCCGGGCCCCCGAGGAGGACTGGCCCGTCGGGCAGTGGCCGCGCCGGGAGCACCGGCCCGCTCCGCGGGGCCACGATGACGAGCCGCGCGTACCTCCGGGCGCCTACCCCGATCCCTACGGCCGGTACCCCGTCGATCATCCGGCGGCCGAGCCCCGGTACGACCGGCCGGCCCCGGAGGGTCCCGCGGAACCCGGGCAGAGCGGCTTATGGCGCGGTCTCACCGCCGTGGCCGCAGTGTTGGCGACCCTCGTCCTCATCCTGGCGACCGGTGGCTGGGCTGTGCTGAAGCACTACGACGGCAGGGTGCGCCACATCCCGCTGACCTTCTCCGCCAGCGCGGACCGGCCGGCGTCCGCATCGGGTGGAACGCAGAACATCCTGCTCGTGGGGTCGGACACCCGGACGGGGACCAGCGGCGAGTTCGGCCAGGTCGAGGGGCAGCGGTCGGACACGACCATCCTCGCCCACCTCGACGGCGACGGTTCGACGACCCTCATCTCCTTCCCCCGGGATCTGTGGGTGCGGATCCCCGCGTACACCGACGCGGCGGGCACGCAGCATGCGGCGCAGCGGTCCAAGCTGAACGCAGCCTTCTCCTACGGCGGGCCGTCCCTGCTTGTGGCCACGATCGAGAACCTCACCGGGATCCGGGTCGACCACTACGTCCAGATCGACTTCATCGGCTTCCAGGGGATGACGGACGCCCTTGGCGGGGTCACCGTCTGCATCAAGGAGCTTCCCCCCGAGCTGAAGGCACGGGGCTTCGACAACCTGCACGACCATTACTCCGGGTTTTCCGGTCAGGTCGGCGAGAACACGCTGAACGGAGCGCAGGCCCTCTCCTTCGTCCGGCAGCGGTACGGCCTGCCCGAGAGCGACATCGACCGCATCCGCCGCCAGCAGCAGTTCCTCGGTGCCGTCTTCCAGCGGATCGCGTCGACGGACACCTTGCTCAACCCGGCGAAGCTGCTCGGGGTGGTCGACTCCGCCACCTCGGCGCTGACGCTCGACGAGGCCACCTCTCTCGCCGACCTCCGGCTTCTCGCGGTGCGGATGCAGTCGATCGGATCGGGCGGCGTCGCGTTCACGACGGTGCCGGCGGCAGCTGGTACTCGCGGGGGGCAGAGCGTCCTCGTTCCTGAGCCAGCCCAGCTGGGCGCCTTCCTCAAGCCCTTCGGCGGTCGTGTCGCCGACGGGAGCTCCACCGGCGCACTCCCGGCTGGCGCGGGGGGTGGCTCCTTCGCTGCGGTACCGGTGTCCGCTGCGGTACCGGTGGTCTGGTCCCCGGCCAGCGCGGCGGGAAGGTCCGTCCCGGGTGACGCGGGCGGGGTGTCCTGCACCTATTGAGGTGGCCTCGAGGCGTTCAGTGCCGAGTGGCTGCCCTGACGGCGCGGTGGCTGCTCGTCCAGCGCCGCGTTGAGCTCCGCGCCCAACAGCACGGCCAGCGCGGTGATGTAGAAGAACAGCAGCACCGCCACCGGTGATCCGAGCGAGCCGTAGACCAGTTCGTTACTGAACACGATCTCCAGGTAGTATCGCAGCACGCCGCTGCCCACGAGCCAGCAGACGAGCGCGAGGATCGCTCCGGGCAGCGCCCGCCACCAGGGTTGGCGTACCGGCAGCGAGAGGTGGTACAGCGAGGTCAGCATCGCCAGGGCCACGAGTCCCACGACCGGCCAGTAGAGCAGTGGGATCAGGGCGCTGACGAGGGGATGGCGACCGGCGTCGAAGATCCGCAAGATCAGTTCGGGCCCCAGGACCAGCGCAGGCAAGAGAATGACCCCGCTGGCCACCTGGGCGAGAAACAACCACAGCGCCAGGAGCCGGCTGCGTACCGCCGAGCGCAGATCGCGTTGGCCGTAGGCGATGGTGATGGTGTTGACGAAGGTCGCCATCGCGGTTGACCCGGTCCACAGGGACAGCACGAAACCGATGGAGATCACGTCTGGTCGGCCACGGGAGAGGATCTGGTCGATGGTCGGGCGCACCGCGTCGTCGACCACCGATTCGGTCAGCAGGTCGCCTGCGCCGCGAAGGATGCTCTGCCGGGCGTTGTCGAGGGCGTCGGCCCCGATGGCGTCACCGACGTAGCCGAGCGTTCCCAACAACGACAACAGGAGCGGGGGCAGGGACAGCAGCTGCCAGAATCCCGCCTCGGCGGCAAGCCCCAGGACCCGGTGCCGCCAGGCATTGGTGATGGTCCGACGGGCCAGTCGCAGGGGTCCCCGGGGCAGCCGGTGGAACAGCGTGCTGCGCCGGATGGCGGTCCAGGCCGCGGCGTGATGGTTTCTGGCCCGCGTCAGCAGCCCGGGATTCACCTCGACGGCCACTCTGCGCAGCAACACCATCCAGCGGGCGCTCACCGGGGACGATGCCACGGGAGCCGGTGCTTTGTTTCCCGTGGCGGACACGGCCCCCACCGTATGGCCTGGCGTTCCTGGGTGCCGAAGGGCATCCAGAAACGGACTGGGTGATCGCGGCGAAGGCCACCCGGAGTAACGGATGGGCCGCTGGCCAGCAACAAGGAAGCAACCAGGATTCTGAATATATCAAACTGGATACACCAAAAGGGACACATCGGATGTGTCCCTTCAGTGTGCCTGGGCGGCCGAGCTCAGGACACGCTGAGTTTGTCGGTCTCGTCGTGATACTCAACAGCCATCTCACGCAGCTTCGAGTCGTGCGACTTCGCGTGGTGTCGGCAGAACAGGAGATCGCCGCCCCCGGGCAGCACGACCCGCACGTAGGCCTGGGCACCGCACCGGTCGCAACGATCAAGATTGGTCAGCGTCGGCTTCGTGGTAGTCCCTGTCACATCTACTCCAACTGTGTTAGGCGGTCAGACGTTCCAGCTGACCATGTGACGGTTTACTCACAGCCGGCTCTCGCGGCGTCGTTGCATCCAGAGCGGCGTGGTGTCCGTGGTCCTCCATACCACGGACGGGTACCCGTCCCGGGCGCCCGGTCGTCTGATCAGGGACGTCGGGCGCCGAAGACGATGTCGTCCCATGCTGGCACTGACTTGCGTCCGCGTCGACCGCCTGCCGGACGTTCGCTCCCACGGGTGGTGTTACTCGGACGTGCCCGTGACGCAGCGGAGGCGTTCGATGTGTCTACGGTCGTCTCGTCGGTCCCGTCCGGCGCCGCCTCCTCCGTCTGCGCGGAGGGAGCCTTGGCGGAGGCTTCCCGCCGGGCCGCCGTGCGGCGCGCCCCGGGCGTGGAACCTGTGCCGGATCCGGCGGCGCGGGCGGCTGGTGCCGAGGTCACGGCGGCTGCGGCGGCATCGGTGCCCGCTGCCGCGGCCGGTTCGGCGGGAGTGGATCGCGCTGCTGTACCGGCGGCTGGGGCTGACGGCTCCGGTTCGGCGGGGGCTGTCCCGCCCCGCTCCACGGCGGCGACGGGAGGTACCTGCGCCGAGCCCGGGACCGACGGCTTGGCGGCTGTCCCGGTGGGAGACGTGGCGGATGTCACGGGCTGCGGACCGGCCGGCGCGACGGCCGTCCGGGAATTCACTCCTGATCGCCCGGTCCCGGACGCGGACCCCACCCTGGGGCGGCCGCCGGGAACGCCTCGCCCCGTCGCGGCCGTCCGGCGAGAGACCTCGCCGCGGATCGGTTCGGGCCGGACGGGACGGTCCAGGGACTCGGCGTCCTCGGCCCGGGCGGCCTTCCGCTCCGCCGACCGCGGGTCTCCCGGGGCCGTGGGGTCCGCGGACCGGGCAGGTACGGACCATGGGGTCACGGATCGGGTGTCCGCGGATCGGGTGTCCGCGACCACGGGTTGCGGTTCGGCCGCCTGGATCGCCTCCGGACGGGCGGGCGACTCGGGCGACTCGGGCGCGATTCCACCGCCCGCGGTGTCCCCGGGATACGACGCGGCCGGATGGGAGGGCAGCGCCGCGGGCAGAGGGTATTGCCGCTCGGGGAGGCTGTGCTGCGGAGCCGGTGTTCCCGGCGGCGGGCCCGGTTCCGGCACCGCGGCGACCATCGGCTGGACCGGGGTGGCGGGATTGGCCGGAATGGCGGGATTGACCGGAATGGCGGGGATGCCCTGGTCGTGCACAAGGGTGAGCGCCGGTCCCGCCGCCCGCAGCGCCGCCGACGATGATGGTACGGATGACGGTAGAGATGACGGTGCGGGCACCGGCGCCGGCTGCTCCGCCGTCTCCGGCGCCACGAGGGTGCGGGCCGCGTCGTCATGCGGGCGCACCCGGCGCACCACCGGATCCCACGTCCAGCGGGCGCAGCGGCTTTCCGAGGTGAGCTGGACGAGCCAGATGCCGTCGACGCGGCGCCACGCGTCCCACTGCGCTGCGGCCGGATTGTCCTGGGCTCCCATCAGCCGCGCGTCGACGACCTCGCCCAACGGCCGTCCCGGCACGCCCCCCGGATCCTTGGGGAGCAGCGCGGCCCGCGCCTCCTGCACGACCCTGGCACGTTCGGCGAGGACGGGACCCTCATAGCGCTCCACCCGTTCCACCGGGATCCCGGCGGCCCTGGCCACCTCCGCCGCGGTCTCCCCGGCGCGCAGCCTGGCCTGGATCTCCCGTGGGGTAAGCGCGCTCTCGGTACGCACCTCGCTACGACGCACACCGCGCAGGGCCGCGCGCAGCCGGTCGTCCACGGGCACCCGGAACTGCTCGCCGTCCGTCCTGCCGTTCGCGTCGGTGAGCACGAGGTAGCCGCCGTCCTCGCTGAGTGCGACCGCCCGCAGCTCGCGCATGGCGCCTCCTCCTCCGTCGAAGCCGTACCGCTTGTCGCCGTGCCGCGGCGGGCGGACCGTTGCGCCGGACGCGCCTGGGAGCGGATGTCAACATGATGCGTCAACCCGCCTTCAACCTGTGCATCCCGGTAGCTGACAGCCTGCCATTGATGGCGTCGGTCGCGGGCGTGGCGGCGGGCGACACGCACAGTCTGACCGTGTTGGGCCTGTTCGGGCAGTCCCGCAACGTCCGGATCCGCAACGTCCGGATCTGGAACGTCCGGATCCGGGACGAGTGGACTCGCGACCGGTGGATTATGGTCGCCTGCCGCCCGGGGGGCGGGTCGCGGGACCTCGGCGGCGGGCGGGCCGGGCAGCCGGTCGGGGCCGGTTCTGGTCGACCAGGCCGGAGATGGCGGCGCCGACAATGCCCGCCTCGTTCTGGAGCTGCGCGGGGACCACTCGGGTACGCACCTCGAGCTGGTCGAGGTATTTGTCCGCTCTCTTGCTCACCCCACCACCGATGATGATGAGGTCGGGCCAGAGCAGCGCCTCGAGGGTGTTGAGGTACCTGGTCACCCGCTTGGCCCACTTCTCCCAGGAGAGGCCCTCGCGTTCCCGGGCCGCATCGGACGCCCTGGTCTCCGCGTCGTGTCCGGAGATCTCCAGGTGGCCGAGTTCGGTGTTGGGCACGAGCTGGCCGTGGAGGAACAGCGCGGTACCGATCCCGGTTCCGAACGTCGTCACGACGACCAGGCCGGTGGTGTCGCGCCCGGCGCCGAAGGCCATCTCGCCGATGCCCGCCGCGTCCGCGTCGTTCACCACGGTGATGTCCACCGGGCCCGTGGCGGCGGCCGACCCGCTCAGCGCCTCGGCGAACAGGGAGACCACATCGGTGCCGATCCAGGACGGGGCGATGTTCGCCGCCGTGAGCGCCACCCCGTTCTTGACCACTGCGGGGAGGGTGGCTCCCACCGGTCCCGACCAGCCGAAGCGGCCGACCACCTCCGCCACGGTCGCGGCCACTGCGGCGGGCTCGGCCGGCTGCGGAGCCGCCAGCCGGAACCTGGGCGCGGCCAGCGACCCGTCCTCGACGTTGACCGGAGCGCCCTTGATCCCGCTTCCGCCGACGTCAACCCCGAAGACCTGCATCGCCGAGCCCTCCCCTACCGATGTTCTGACCCTGCTGACCCTGCTGACCCTGCCGCCGGTGCCGCCGCGGTGCCGTGGGCCGAACCGCTGCCCAGCGACCGCGGACGTCCGTCGACCGCACGAGTCGTAGTCTCGCAGGCGATCGGGGCGGCCACGGTCCGACTGCCCACGTCGTGGCCTCTTCGTCCCGATCGCGTCCCGCCGGTGAGCCCGCCGCCGCGTGGCCCGGCTCGGGACGAGCCGCGACTCAGACGAACGGCTCTTACCCTGGAGGAATGAGCCTCACTGACACCCATGGTCGCATCGCGACGGACCTGCGGGTGTCGTTGACGGACCGCTGCAACCTCCGGTGTACCTATTGCATGCCGGCCGAGGGGCTCGCGTGGCTCCCCGGCGAGCGGATGCTGACCGACGACGAGGTAGTCCGGCTGGTCGGCGTCGCGGTTGGACGGCTCGGCGTGACCGAGGTCCGCCTTACTGGCGGTGAGCCCACGCTGCGTCCGGGTCTGGTGGAGCTGGTGGCGCGGCTCGCGGCCCTGCGGCCGCGGCCCGAACTGTCCGTCACCACGAACGGCCTGATCCTGACCCGCCTGGCGGGCCCGCTGCGGGCCGCCGGTCTGGACCGGATCAACGTCTCCCTGGACACGCTGGACGCGGACCGGTTCGTCCGGATCACCCGCCGGGAGCGGCTCGGCGACGTGCTGGCCGGACTGTCCGCCGCCGCCGCGAGCGGGCTCACCCCGGTCAAGGTCAACAGCGTTCTCGCCCGGGGCGTCAACGACGACGAAGTCCCCCGGTTGCTGCGCTGGTGTCTGCGGAAGGGCTACGAGCTGCGATTCATCGAGCAGATGCCGCTGGACGCGCAGCACGCGTGGCGTCGGGACACGATGGTGACGGCCGGCGAGATTCTTGCCTGCCTGCGGGCGGAGTTCACCCTCACGCCGCTGCCAGGCCGCGGCAGTGCGCCCGCCGAGCTGTTCGAGGTGAACGGTGGGCCTGGGCGGGTGGGGGTGATCGCCTCGGTGTCGGCGCCGTTCTGCGCGGCCTGTGACCGGGTCCGGCTGACCGCCGACGGCCAGGTGCGTGACTGTCTGTTCGCCCGGCGGGAGAGCGATCTGCGGACCTCCATGCGTGCCGGCGCGGACGACGAGCGGCTCGCGGCTCTGTGGCGGGCGGCCGTGCGGGGCAAGAAGGCGGGGCACGGCATCGACGAACCGACCTTTCGGCAGCCGGACCGGCCGATGTCCGCGATCGGCGGATGACGGTGGCCCGGTCCGGGTCGCATGCCGGTGCCCCCGTGGGTTGGAGTGCCCTGGTGCTGGCTGGGGGTGGGGCGCGCCGGCTCGGCGGCCGGGACAAGACGGCGGTGCTGGTCGGCGGTTCCACTCTGCTCGACCGGGTGCTGTCCGCGGTGCCGGACGCCGAACGGGTGGTCATCGTCGGTCCCCGGCGCGACCTGGTCGTCGATCCGGTTCCGCCTGATCGGGTGCGCTGGTGTCGGGAGGATCCGCCCGGCGGGGGACCGGTCGCGGCGATCGCTGCCGGCCTTGTCGAGATCACCACACCGTTCGTCGCCGTCCTCGCCGCCGACCTGCCGTTCCTGACCGGCCGGGAGATCGCGCTGCTGCGCCGCGGGGTCGAGGATCCCGCGGCGCAGGCCGCGCTGCTGGTCGACCCGGACGGTCGCCGGCAGTTTCTGGCCGCGGTGTGGCGGACGGCCTCGCTGTGGGCGGCGCTACCCGCGGATCCGATCGGGCGCCCGGTGCGCGGCCTGTTCGCCGACCGTCCGGTGACCGCGGTCCAGGCGGCCGCCCAGACCTGCCTCGACTGCGACGAACCGGCGGATGTGGCGCGGGCCCGCCGCTGGGCCGCGGTGGGCGAGCGTGGCCCGGCCCGGCACGATGGACCTATGACCTCCGCCGATGACCAGCAGCCTGAGCACCAGTCGCGGTCCGAGTATCGGGTTTCGGTGGGCCCGCCGCCCCCGGAGGCCGGACGTCATCGCCCGCCGCCCGCCGCAGCTGTCGGCTCGGGTGCCGGCAACGTCCTGGACAAGAACGTCCTGGACAAGAACCTCCTGGAGCGGGACGTCCTGGCGCAGTGGGTGTCGGACGTCTGCGCCGAGCTCGGCCTCGACGCGGCACGGATCGACGTGGGCGCCGTCCTCGATCTCGCGCGCGACGTCGCCCGCGGGGTCGCGCGTCCCGCGGCGCCACTCACCGCGTTCCTGGTCGGTCTGGCCGCCGGCCGGAACGCGGGGGCGGTGCCCACGGTGAGGATGGCGAAGGCGAGGGTGACGGTGAGGGCGAGGGCGAGGGCGAGGGGGGTACGGATGATGAGCGGGAGGCCGCGGCGGCGCGCGCGGCGACGTCGGCCGTGCTCGGCCTCCGGGCGCGGACCGGGTCCGCTCAGCCCATCCGGCCCGGACTCGCCTCGTCGAGGTAGCCGCGCATGTCGATCGCCATGGTGTGCACCGCGTCCTGGTCCGGCTCCGCGTACTCCTCGCCACGCGCCGACGCCCGCGCATATCCGAAGGTCAGCCTCGGCAGTACCTGCGTCGGTGTGTCCATCCCGCCCTCCCAGCCAGGTTCGTCCCCGGCGAAGGCGGCAGGTCCGGAGGGCAGGTCGCCGGAGATGGGGGAGGCCGTCACGACGACCCAGTCGATCACGCCGAGTATGATGATCGCGGCGAGCGCTGGCAGGGCCGCGACCGGGTTCCAGGCGGCTAGCCCCACCAGGACGAACACCGCGACCACCGTCAGTCCGCCGATGAGGTGCCGCCGCGCGGGACGAAGCGCGGGAATCTTACGACCATGCCGATAGTGTGCCATACCGACAGTGTGCCTGGGATGCCGCGTTCGGCCCGACCGTGGCCGCACCGCCCGAGTGCGGCCAGGGTGCCTCACCCGGGATGGTGTTTCACCCGACCCGGGGCCCGACCTGGGGCCCGACCTGGAGGAGGCGTGCGGCATGCCGGGGACGTTGGTTCGACCAGCGGGGGATCGGGGTATGCCGCACAGGCCGATCCGAGGCCGGGCAGCGGCGTCCACCTCGATGTCGGCGTTCGTGTTACCCAGCAGGCAGATCATGACTTATTGTGACCGTCTTGACTCCTGCGGTCACCGAGTCGGGATTCGGTGTGCCGGGGCGGCGTCGGGCACCCGGAGCATTCGACAGCGGAGGGTATGTACTTTCTCTCTTTTTAGCGAAGGTTGCGTATGTCGACCCCGTCCTGAGTCACACTTTTCGAAGGAAAGCAAAGGACCATGGCCCGGCGCCGCACCATGTGTTCAACCTCGCGAAGCTGGAGGTTCGCCGTGGAGGCTCGACGTCGGATGACACGTCCGCGCCGAAAGTCCGCCCCTGGCACCCTGCTGATGCTCAGCGTAATCGTCTCGGTGTTCCTCGCCGCCGCTGCCTGCGGCTCGCCGAGTTACGAATACGTAACCAACAAGAAGGACGGCGCGTTTGTGCGCGTCCCGACCGGGTGGAATCATCAGGAGATGCCCGGGCCTGCGCTTTTCGGGATCGACGCCCGCAACGTCAGCCCCGAGATGCTGCGCGGTCTCATGTCGCGGGAATGGGTCGTCGGCATCGACGCGGCCCAGCGGTTCGACAACACCC
>NZ_CDWTMO010000021.1:16708-36029 GCF_977946435.1 Frankia sp. CgKIO3
GGACGCAACGCAGCCGAAGGGGTTCGTCCAGGTTCGCCACCTGCTCCCGGAGGAGGCCAACGCGGTCTCCACCAACGATCTGCGCAACTTCGTCCTCTCCGTCGACGACGCGGTGGCCGCGCAGGAGCAGGCCGTGCGGCAGAACCCCTACGGTGCGCGGCTGACGCCGAACTTCCTGCTACTCGCGGACGAGGTTGTGCACAAGAAGGACGGTGTGCACGGGGTGCACCTCGTTTACCAGGTGCAGACCCAGGCCGGACTGGTCACTATTGATCAGACGAGCCTGCTCGACAATGGTCAGCGAGTGCTCTACCAGCTGATCCTCGCGTGTTCGTCGCTGTGTTACGCCACGCATGGTCAGCAGATCGGCGATGTCGCCAAGTCCTTCACGATCGAGCCGACGGACCGAGGTCAGTAGCCATGGGCGTGAGAGACCAGGCAGGTGGGACCGCCGACGGCGGGGACCCGAAGCCGAATGCCGCCGGTCCGGCCGGTCCCGGCCCCGGTGGCACGGATACGGAGGCGGAACCGGCGAGCGCGACCGCCGGCAAGCCACGCCGCCGTCCCCTCGCCTTCTGGGACCGGGTGAAGTTCCTGCTCCTGCTCGGGGCGGTCTTCGTCTTCGTCGTGGCGGCCGACGTGTCCGGCAACCCGTTGATGACGTGGGCCGACTCGATCCGCATCCAGGCCAGGAACAGTTGGTGGATCCTGGCCCTGCTGGGCGTGGAACTGGTGCACCAGCTCCACATGTTCCTGGGCGAACGGTGGTCGGGCTACTACGTCTTCTGGACCGATCGGGTCTTCGGGCAGGCCGAGCGTCGGCTCCTGCGGCTCAACGACTGGAACCGGTACCGGGTCAGCCGTGCGCTGAAGTGGATCGTCGGGGCCGCGCTCGTCCTGTTCGTCTACGCCCGCCTGGCCGACACCTCGGTCTTCGACGCGATGGTGAACGCCCCCGGCGCCGTCTGGAAGGCCATCCCGGCGGTTCTGCAGATCGTCCTGCTCATGGTCCTCGTCGTCGGCCAGTTCGTCGTGATGTTCTGGTTCCTGTCCAAGGGCGGCGTCGACGTCTACTTCCCCGAGGACATCACCACCCGCTTCGCCGACGTGTGGGGGCAGGACCACGTCGTCAGCCGGGTGAAGGAGAACGTTTTCTACCTGGAACGGCCGGAGGAGATCGAGAGCCGGGGTGGTCATGTTCCCGGCGGCATCCTGCTCTGGGGGCCGCCGGGCACCGGCAAGACGCTCATCGCCGAGGCGGTCGCGGGAGAGACCGGGAAGCCCTTCGTGTTCGTCGACCCGGGTGCCTTCCAGGCGATGTTCATTGGGGTCGGCATCCTCAAGGTGAAATCGCTGTTCCGCAAGCTGCGCAAGCTCTCCCTGCGTTATGGCGGGGTGATCGTCTTCTTCGACGAGGCCGACACGCTGGGGAGCCGGGGTCAGCTCGCCGGGGGATTCGGCCGCGGGGCCGGAACCGGCGCCCGGTCGTGGTTCGCCCGTTCGGGGTCCCCCGGATCGGTGGGCGAGGCCGCTCCGGGGGACCTGTGCAACGGCCTGTCCTACCTGAGCGGGGCGGCCCGCGTGGAGATCACCCGTGAGCAGTTTGTGGTGGGCGGGGGCGGGGGCGGTGGTTTCGACGGCACCCTGCAGGCGCTGCTCACCGAGATGTCCGGCCTGAAGAAGCCGCGGGGCTTCCTCAACCGGGTGGTGCGCCGGACGTTGGGCATGCGGCCCAAGCCACCGCCCAAGTACCGCATCCTCGTCATGATGGCGACGAACATGCCGCAGTCGCTCGACGAGGCACTGCTGCGCCCCGGCCGCATCGACCGGCAGTACAAGGTGGGCTATCCCAGTAAGGAGGGCCGGATCCGCACCTTCGAGGGCTATCTGTCGAAGGTGTGCCACGAGCTCACGCCGGATCAGATCGACCGGCTGGCCATCATGAGCCCGGAGGCCACCGGGGCGACCATCAAGGACACCGTCAACGAGGCTCTGGTCCAGGCGGTGAAGGACGGCCGGGAGGTCATCACCTGGCAGGACATGCTCCGGGCCAGGGTTATCAAGGAATACGGCCTCGCCGACGACCACGAGCACATCGACCGGGAGCGGCACAGCATCGCCCTGCACGAGGCGTGCCACGCCGTCGTCGCCTACCGGATGCAGCGCGGGCGGGTGATCGACCTCGCCACCATCGAACGCCGCGGCGGCGTCGGCGGGTTCGTGGCGCACGTCGCGGTCGAGGACCGCATGTTCATGTGGAAGTCCGAGATCGAGGTGCAGGTGATGGTCTCCCTCGCCTCGCTCGTCGGCGAACGGATGTTCTTCGAGGGGGACAACACCGTCGGTGTCGGCGGCGACCTGCGCAGCGCGACCCTGCTCGTGGCCAACTTCATCTCCTCGGCGGCGATGGGGGAGACTCTTGCCTCGCGCCTGTCCATGCTGGAACAGGAGATGGGTAACGCCTCCATCGACGCCGACCGGCCGTTCGGCGAGCAGGTCGAGGGCAAACTTCGGGAGCTCTACGCCCGTACCGAGAAGGTGCTCGCCGCGAACCGGCGGGAGATCCTGGCCCTCACCCACGCACTGGAGACCCACAAGACGATCACCGGTGAGGATGTGGAGGCCATTATGGAGGGGCACCTCGGTCCCACCGTCGACGGCGGCCGTTACCACGAGCCCGACTTCCTTGCTGTCGCCGAGAGCTATCACTCCAACGCGGTCCAGGCTCATCGTGGGCAGACCCATGAGCTGCACACACTCCCCGACCTCGGCCGGGCGGCCGTCAGCCCCGCCGAGGCGGCACCCGCGGCCGGATCGGACTGAGCCGACCCGGGTCCGGACGTGTGCCCTGCACGGTCTTGCCCTTCACGGTCTTGGTCCGAAGGGAGCCGAAGGCGTACAACGCCGCGCCGATGGCCGCGCCCGCGGCCAGGAGCAACCCAGCGCGCGCGCCGAAGGCCTGGGCGACCCAGCCGGCGATCGGGCCGCCGACCGGCGTCGTGCCGAGGAAGGCGACCGACCACAGCGCCATCACCCGCCCGCGCATTGCCGGGTCGGCCGAGAGCTGGACCGTGGCGTTCCCGGTCGAGATGAAGGCGACGCTCGTCGCGCCCAGTAGCACCATCGTCGCGATCTCGAGCGGCAGCGTCGGCGCGGCGGCGGCGAGCAGCAGGATGACACCGAAGGTCATCGCGGTCAGGCTCAGGGCCCGGGGCCCGATCCGGCGGCGGCGGGCGACCAGCAGGCCGCCGACGACCGCGCCCGCTCCCATGGCCGAGGTCATCAGGCTGTACGTGGCCGCGGTGCCCCCGAAGGTCTCCCGGGCCAGGAGCGGCAGCACGACCTGGAACTCGTAGGACAGCGTGCCGATCACCACCATCATGACCAACGGTACGCGCAGCGCCGGCGTGCGGCGCACGTAGGCGAAGCCGGCCCGCAGCTGCCCCGGCGCCCGGTGTATCGGCGGATGATCGTACAGCGCTGAGATGTCCAGGCGGTGCAGGGCGAACAGGACCGCGCCGAAGGAGGCCGCGTTGATGAGGAAACAGCCGGCGGTGCCCGCGAGCACGATGACGACGCCGGCGATCGCCGGGCCGACGATGCGCGCCGCGTTTATCGCGACCGAGTTCAGGGTGACCGCGTTCGGAAGGTGCTCCGGCCCGACCATCTCCTGGACAAAGCTCTGCCGGGCCGGGTTGTCGACGGCGTTGCACAGGCCGATGAGCGCGGCGGCCACCCCGACCATCCAGAGCTGGGCCGTACCGGTGAGGTCGAGGATGCCCAGAGCCAGCGCGGCGAGCCCGGAACCCACCTGCGTGCAGATCAGCAGGCGGCGCCGGTCCGTCCGGTCGGCGAGCAGACCGCCGTAGGGCCCGAAGAACAGCACCGGCAGGAACTGGGCGGCGGTGACGAGGCCGAGCGCCGTGCCGGAGGCGCCGAGCGAGAGGACCAGCCAGCCGAGGGCGATGGTCTGCATCCATGTCCCGCAGAGCGAAACGATCTGGCCGCCGAGGAAGAGCCGGAAGTTCGGCACCCGCAGGGCGGCGAACGTGCCACCTGCCGCCTTCGATGCCGAACCGGCTACCTTCTCCATCTGCAGGGTCATACGTGCACCTCCAGCGAGGGCAACGCCGGCCGGCAGATCGTTATTTCGCATCAGGTAAACATTTTCCTCCAGAGCGGGTTCTAGTAACAGAGTGGCTCTGCTCGCCAGGAGTGGCCCTGGCGATACGGGCGGGGTGTCGGTTGGAGTTCACCGCATCGCGGCCCGCTATGCGAAGCGCCGGCTGCCATGGTCGCCGCCCGGTTACCGGGATCTTGTGTTATCGGGGATCCGGTGTTATCGGGGATCTTGTGCTGCCGGAATCCCAGTACTAACGGGGGGATCCGGATGTTACAGGGGGATGTTGCCGTGCACGTTCTTGTCGGTGCGGGAACGGGTCAGTGCGTCGGCGAGGGCGGAGGCAACCGCGCCCCGGGTGGCGGCGGGGGTGACGACCGCGTCGACGACGCCGAGTTCCACGGCGCGGTCGATGCCACCGACGGTGCGGATGTGCTCCTCGGTCAGCTCCGCCAGGACGCTGGGGCGGCGCTGGGCCGGGACCTCGGCGAGCTTGCGGCGGTGCAGAATGCCGACGGCGGCCTCGGCGCCCATGACGGCGACCTGGGCGGTCGGCCAGGCGTACACGGCGGTCGCGCCCAGGCTGCTGGCGTTCATTGCGATGTACGCGCCGCCGTACGCTTTGCGGGTCACGACGGTGACGCGCGGCACGGTGCATTCGGAGAAGGCGTAGAGCAGCTTCGCTCCCCGCCGGACCACGCCTTCCCATTCCTGGCCCACACCCGGCAGGTAACCGGGCACGTCGACGAGCACGACCAGCGGAACACCGAAGGAGTCGCACATCCGGACGAACCGGGAGGCCTTCTCAGCCGAGGTCGCGTCAAGGCATCCACCACGGCGCAGCGGGTTGTTCGCGACCACCCCGACGGTACGCCCGCCGAGGCGCCCCAGCACCGTCACGATGTTCGGCGCCCACCTCGGGTGCAGCTCGACGGCCTCGTCCTCGTCGTCGAGCACCGCCTTCACGAGCGGACGCACGTCGTAGGCCCGCCGGGGATTGTCGGGCAGCAGTTCCCCGAGCTCGCGTCCGGTGACGGGGCCGATGTCGCGCTGATCGGCCAGCAGCACCGCGACCGCCCGGGTCCGCTCGACGGCCTCGTCCTCGGAGTCGCAGGTCACGTGCACGACGCCGCTGCGCCTGGAGTGCACGTCCGGCCCACCCAGGCTGTCGGCGGTGCATTCCTCACCGGTCACCGAACGCACCACGTCCGGGCCGGTGACGAACGCCTTCGCTCCCGGGCCCATGATGACGATGTCGGTCAGGGCCGGCCCGTAGGCGGCCCCACCGGCGGCGGCCCCGAGCACGAGCGAGAGCTGCGGGATCCGGCCGGAGGCCCGCACCGTGGCGGCGAAGATCCGGCCGACTCCGTCAAGCGAGGCGACACCCTCCTGAAGCCGGGCGCCTCCCGAGTGCCAGATCCCGACGACCGGGCAGTTCATCCGGACGGCGGACTCGATGGCATGAACGATGCGGGCACAGCCGTCGCGCCCCATTGCGCCACCCTGTACCGTTGGGTCGGTCGCGAAGGCGACGATTTCGTTCCCGTCGATAAGCCCTTGCCCGGCAACGACTCCGGACGTGTCGCCGACCGCGAATAGCGACAGGGTGTCTGGATCGAAAAACCGGGCGAGCCGAGCCTGAGGCGTGCGGGGGTCGACTCGGTCGATCGTGGACAGACTCACCGTGCGTCTCCTTGCCTGAGCGGCGTCGGACTGCTTCGCAGGAGGCCGATACGCGACCACCTGTGGTATGCGCCGGCTTCCGCTGAGCACTCGGTCCGGCGATCATGACGCTCGCCGGAACGGCGGGCGGTGTCGCGGCGGTGGTGGGGTGGCCGGCGCCGCGGCGGGTGACATCGGGTGGTGGTGGTGCGGCTGGTCAGGCGGTGAAGGCCAGGCAGATGTCGTGACCGCCGAACCCGAACGAGTTCGACAGCGCGGCGCCCGGGCCGATTGTCCGGTTGTCGATCCGCACGACGTCGAGCGCGATCTCGTCGTCGAGAGCATCGAGGTTGCGCGTCGCGGGAACCAGGCGTTCCCGCAGCGCCAAGACGCTGAACACGGCCTCGACCGCGCCGGCGGCACCGAGCAGGTGCCCGGTGGTCGACTTGGTCGACGTCACCGCGATCTCGCCGGTGTGGTCGCCGAAGGCGCTGCGCAACGCCAGCGCCTCCGCCGCGTCACCGGCGGGGGTGGACGTGGCGTGGGCGTTGACGTGGACGATGTCACGGGATTCCAATGAGCCGGACCGCAGCGCCGCCCGGATCGCCCGGGCCGCGCCGGCACCGGTCGGCTCCGGCGCGGCGATGTGGTAGGCGTCCGAGCTGATGCCGGCGCCGGCCAGGGTGCCGTGAACCCGGGCACCGCGGGCGGCCGCGTGCTCGGCCGACTCGAGGATGAGGATCGCCGCGCCCTCGCCGAGCACGAAGCCGTCCCGTGCCTTGTCGAACGGACGGGAGGCGGCCTCGGGTGCGTCGTTGCGGCGGGACAGCGCCTGCATCTGCGCGAAGCCGGCCATGGTCAGCGCCGAGATCGCCGCCTCGCTACCGCCGGCGATCACGACGTCGGCGCGCCTGGCTCGGATGATGTCCAGCGCCAGCGCGATGGCCTCCGACCCGGAGGCGCACGCGCTGACTGGGGCGTGCACCCCCGCCTTCGCGCCGAACGCCAGGCCCACGGTGCTGGCCGGGCCGTTCGGCATGAGCATCGGCACCAGGTGCGGGGACACCCGCCGGGGGCCCTTCTCCCGGATCACGTCATGCTGGTGGAGCAGGGTGAGCACGCCCCCGATCCCCGAGGCCACACACGCGGCGAGGCGCTCCTGGTCGACCTCGGGTGAGCCCGCGTCAGCCCACGCCTCACGCGCGGCGGTCAGAGCCAGCTGCTGGCTGCGGTCGAGGGTACGAGCCTCGACCCGACCCAGCGGCGGCTCCACCGCCAGCGGCGCGGCGATCTGGACCGGGAGCTGCTCGACCCAGTCCTCGGTGAGACGCCGGACGCCGGAGCGGCCCGAGAGCAGACCCTCCCACGTCGAGGCGACATCGCCACCGAGGGGAGTGGTAGCCCCGAGGCCGGTGACGACGACCTGCCTGGGGGTCGTGGTCACGCCGCGACACCTGCCCGCTGAATGTAGGAAACCGCGTCACCGACGGTCTTGAGGGTCTTCACGTCGTCGTCCGGGATCTTCACCCCGAACTTCTCCTCCGCGGCGACGACCACCTCGACCATGGACAGCGAGTCCACGTCCAAGTCGTCGATGAAGGTCTTGTCGGCCGTCACGTCGGCCGGGTCGACACCGGCGACCTCTTCGAGGATGACGGCGAGACCGGCGAGGATGTCAGCTTGGGACATGATTGTTCCTCCTGATGGGACGTTGTCGGTCGGTGGCGGGTGGTGCGCGGGGCTGCCGCGTACCAGCGCGGAAGCGCGGGCGCCTGGATCAGGGGCGCGGTCGGGCTGGTGGTCATCGGACGCCTCGCCGCAGTGCGGTGCGGGACGGTCGCGGCGCCGAGGGTTGGTCGAGGTTGTCAGGGACAGCGTACGAGCTGCCCGCAGTAGGTCAGGCCGGCACCGAAGCCGAACAGCAGCACTGGGTCTCCCCGGCGGATCTCGCCGCTTTCCAGCAACCGGCTGAGTCCCAGCGGAATGCTTGCGGCGGAGGTGTTGCCGGCGTCGACCACATCGCGGGCAACGGCGGCGTTCGTGGCGCCGATACCCGTCACCAACGCTTCGACGACCCGCAGGTTAGCCTGGTGCGGAACGATACCCGCGAGGTCCTCGGGTGCCACGCCGGCCTGCTCGCAGATCTGGCGGAGGACCGGGACCAGGGAGATCGCCCAGCGGAACACCGCCTGGCCCTCCATGCGGAAGACGTTGTCGCCGTAGCCGGGGACCTGGATTGTCTCGGGCCGGGACCCGTCGTGCCCCCAGACCGCGGGGCCGATCTCGTTCGTCTCCGCCGGGCCGACCACGGCTGCTCCGGCACCGTCGGCGAGCAGGATGCAGGTGCTGCGATCGTCCCAGTCGGTGTAGTCCGACAGCCTTTCGGTGGCCACCACGAGCACGTTGCGCAGGGTGCCGGCGCGCACCATGCCGGCGGCCGTCGACACCGCGTAGCTGAAACCGGCGCAGGCGCCGTTGATGTCGAACGCCCCGGCCCGGCCGGCCCCGATGCGATGGGCGATCTGCGGACCGGCACCCGGGATCTGGGAGGGAGAGGTGCAGGTCGCCCCGATCACCAGATCGATCGAGTCGGCGGTGAGGCCGGCGGCGGCGAGCGCCTTCTCCGCGGCCGCGGCGCCCATCGCGACGATGGTCTCCTCGTCGTCGGCGATGCGCCGGCTGGCGATGCCGGTACGGGCCTGGATCCAGGCGTCGGAGGTATCGACCCGCTGGGCGATCTCGTCGTTGGTCACCACCCGGGCCGGGCGGTAAACGCCGAGGCCGAGCATGCGGGCACCGGTCAGCTCGGTCATGCCTGCGCTCCCACCAGGGCGTCGTCCGTCGTCGAGCCCGGTGGAGTTCCGGGGGCCGGGCCCGCCGGGCTCGCGCTCAGGAGCTGGTCGCCGAGGTACTCGGCGACCAGCTCGCGGGCTGCGGGCAGGTCGTCGGGGCTCTTCACCGCGTGGATCGTGACACCGGGCAGTTCCCGGCGGGCGAGCCCGGTGAGAGCACCGGCCGGGGGGAGTTCGACGACCGCACCGACCCCGAGATCGCGCAGCGTCGCGAGACACAGGTCCCACCGGACCGGCGCCGCGACCTGGGCCACCAGCCGGCTGATCAGCTCGGCCGGGTCGGTGACCATCGCCCCGTCGGCGTTGGACAGCGCGGCGGCCCGCGGCACCCCGGGCCGGATGCCGCCCGCGACCGCGGCCAGCGCGTCGCGCGCGGAGGACATGTGCCGGGTGTGAAAAGCGCCGGCGACGGACAGGGGACGCAGCCGGACACCCGCGGGCGGCTCCGCGGCGAGCCGGGCGAGGTCGCGGGCGGTGCCGGCGGCGACGATCTGCCCGGCACCGTTGCGGTTGGCGGCGGTCAGGCCGAGTTCGCTCAACCGGGCGGTCACCGCCTCGGGATCACCGCCGAGCAGCGCCGTCATGCCGGTCTCGACCCGGGCGGATGCCTCGGCCATCGCGCGTCCCCGCAGGGCCACCAGGACGAGGGCCTCCTCGGCGGTGAGGGTACCGGTGAGGGCCGCAGCGGTGATCTCGCCGACGCTGTGACCGGCCAGCACCAGGGTGTCCGATCCGACCGGGGAGGTGACCGGCAGCCCGAGCTGTTCGGCCGCGACCAGCCCGCTCGCGACGATCAACGGCTGGGCGATCGCCGTATCCCGGATTGTCTCGGCGGGCGCCTCGCACCCGGCTTCGAGCAGGTCGATCCTGGCTGCGGCGGACCACCAGCGCAGCCGTTCCTCCGCCCCCTCGAGACCGCGCCAGGCGCGGAGCTGTCCGGGGGTCTGTGCACCCTGGCCGGGCGCGAGGATCGCGAGCACCTGTTCACCTAACCCCTCACGAGGACTGGTTGTCGCTGGCGGCTACTCACCGATGTGTCGACCGGCTATTGTAGGTGTCCTACAAACCGATCTGTTTGGATCGGACGTTACTGCGCGACGCTGACATCGGCCTGGAATGGCATGAGGGACCTGCAAAGTAGTTCGATGTGACCATTCTCGTGCGGGAGTGAGAGGGGTGTGGGAGGACTTGAACGATCATGTTTTTCCTGTAGGTAACACACCGTCGAGGCGTCCCAGAACGAGCGCAATATGCAGGATGAAGCGTTCGCGGTGGTCCGCCGGATCCAGCCCGCACACCTCGGCGGCCTTACGGAGTCGGTAACGGACCGTGTTGGTATGGAGATACAGCGCCCGGGCCGTCGCCTCCAGCGACGAGCCGAAGTCGAGATAGGCCCCGGCGGTCTCCAGTAGCGGGGTACCGGCGTCGCGCAGCGGGACGTACACCTCGTCGATGAGCGCCCGCCGGGCGTCAACGTTCCCCGCGAGGGCGAGTTCCGGGAGCAGGGCGCGGGCCATGACCGGCCGGGGCGCGGCCGGCCAGGCGGCGACCACGTCCGTGGCGGCGAGGGCGACCCGCGCCGCGTGCGGTGCCCCGGTCAGGTCACCGACCACCGGGCCGATCACCACCGGGCCCGGCCCGCAGGCGGGAAGCAGCGCCCGGGCCGCGTCGAGGACGGTGTTCACCGGCGCGGTGCCGCCGGCCGGGCGGGTACCCGCGGTGGGGGGAGGTTCGACGCTGTTCTCCGGTTGGAGGGTCATCTCGGGACGGCCGATGCCGTCCTTGCCGGCAGTGAAATTCCCGCCGACCACCATCACCAGGCGATCATGGTGGACCCCGGCGAGAACCTCCAGTTGGGCCATGCGGGCGAGCCGGTGCGCCTCGTCGACCACCACCTCCGGCGAGTTGCTCCCGGCCGTGCCGACGATGACGGTGACGGACGGCGGGTTACGCCAGCCCACCGCGGCCGCCCGTGACGGCAGTGCCCGGTCGACCTCGCCCCGGACCACGTGGTCGACGACCAGCGTCTCCAGCCGGGCGTCCCAGGCACCGCGTTCCTCGGCGGCGCGGGCGTAGACGACCGCGCCGGCGAACGCGATGTCACGGGAGTAGCGCAGGACATCGGCGAGCAGCCGTTGCTCGTGCTCCGGGCCGGCCAGGTTCGGCACCTCGGCCTCGATCGCCTCCACCGCGACCCGGACCAGATCGACGAGCCGGCGGAAGGTCACGGCGCGGACGAGTTCCCGCGGGGCGACCCGGAAGACGTCCTCGGACAGATCCCGGGCGTGTTCGGGCCGCCGGCACCACTCCACGAACGACGAGATGCCGGCCTGCACCACGAGCTGAATTCCGGCGCGGTGACTGGCCGACATGGCCGGGAACCAGGGCAGCGCCTCCGCCATCCGGGCCGCCGCCCGGGAGGCGAGCATCCCGCTCGACCGTTCCACCCGGCGGATCACCTCGCTGGTGCTTTTTCCGCCGGGTGTGCTCCCGGTCGATGTGGGTCGGGCTTGGTCGCCGTCGGGTCTGGGGCTGGCCCCGCCGGCCGACCACGGATTGCCCAGATCGGGGATACGCGGCTCCGGGTAGTCGACGGATTGCTCCGGCACCGGCTCGGCTTCGGGGCTCGGCTCGGTCTCGGATGCCGGTGTGGGGACGGGCGGTGCCCCCGGTTCAAGGCGGGCTGTCCCGGTCGCTGCGTCCGAGGAGGAATCCGAGGAGGAGGCTGCCACGCCCGTCAGCATGCCTCAGCCGTCCCGCACCCCTGTGTATTGCCGGTCCCGGCACGTCGCTGGTCTCGGCGCATTGCCGGTCCCGGCAGGTGGCTCCGACGGGTGGTTCGGGATACCCCGGTCGGTCGGGCCTGGTCCCGGGCGTGGAATTCACCGAACGGGGGATGGTGCCGAGGCGGGAAAGGCCACAGGAGCGGGAGTGGGGCGGGAGCGGAGGCGATGCGGGATGCTGCGGGTATGCGCGAGGTGAGCATTCGTGGAGACGGGATACGGCTGGGGCAGTTCCTCAAGCTCGCGGATGTGGTCGAGGCCGGGTCCGAGGTGAAGGAGCTGCTCGCGGGCGGGATGGTGCGGGTCAACGGGGAGGTCGAGACCCGGCGGGGCCGGCAGCTCGCGCCGGGGGACGAGGTTGCCGTGGCCGGCGAGGCACTCCGGGTCCTATGAGCCATCGCCACGACTCTGCCGGTCACCGGGCGTCAGAGCCGGTCGGAGTAGGTGTCCGCCCAGCCGTGGACCTTCGCCACGTAGGCCCTGGTCTCCTGGAAGTCGGGGATGCCCCCGGCGGTTCGCACGGCGCTCGGGCCGGCGTTGTAGGCGGCCAGGATCAGCGAGACCCGGTCGCCGGGTAGATACCCGACCTCCTGGGCGAGCCGGGCCTCGTAGAAGGCCGCGGACGGGATGGCGTCGAGCGGGTCGAGTGGGTCGGTGATCCCGTCGTGGTTGCCGTCGATCCCGAATTCGGCCCAGGTGGTGGGGAGGAACTGCATGATGCCCCGGGCGCCGGCGCGCGAGACCGCCTGCGCGTCGAACTTGCTCTCCACCCGGGCCTGCGCTGCGAGCTGCGCGGCGGTCAGGACACCGTAGGTCGCCGCCGCGGACCGGAAGACCGGGACCAGGTCGTCGGGCACGTCGAGGTGGGGGTACCGCAGTACGCCACAGCCGCTCATCAGGGTGATGACGATGAACGCGGCCAGGGTAGAACGTGCGGGCGCCCCATTGATCATCCGCACATTGTCCGTCCCCGGGATCGGGGGTGTCCCGTTGCCCACGTCGTCATGCCACGTCCCGAGGGTCTTCGTCCACGCGAAGCTATCCAACCAGGGCCGTGCGCAGTGACCGCAGGTCGGTCTCGGTGAGACCGGTGTGCCGAGCCCAAGCCGCGGGACCGCCCCAACCGGTGTCGACACCGGCCAGAAAGCCCCGCATGACCTCGGGCCGGCAGGCCAGCTGGCCCGAGGTGAGTGAGGTCACCGAGTGGTTATAGGACGGTCGGTCGGCCAGGCGGGCGTTGACCCGGTCGATGCGCTCGTTCGTCTGGACGTAGTCGGCGATGATCGCCTCGGGGTGCACGCCGACGAGACTGAGGAGCAGGGCAGCGAGCACGCCGGTACGGTCCTTTCCCGCCGCGCAGTGGAACAGGGCCGGGCCCGCCGCCGGCTGGGCCAGCAGGTGCAGCGCCCTGGCCACCGAGTCCCCGGCCAGGCGCAGGTAGTCCAGGTAGTGCTCGATTCGGTCGGCTGAGTCGCGGTCCTTGACGATGGCAGGGTAGCGCGGGTCGTCCGGCATCACCCATTCACCGGGGAGAAAGGACAGGTTGTGGTAAACGACCGGTTCGTAGGCGAGCGGCCCGCGGCCCTCCCGCTCCGCCTCCTTCTTGGCCCGTAGGTCGATGACCATGCGTAGCCCGAATGTCTCCCGCAGCGTGAGCACGTCACCGCCCGTTAGGGCCTGGACGGAGTCGGTGCGCAGGAACACCCCCCATTGGGTGGTTGCACCGTCCAGGGTAGGCAGCCCACCCAGATCTCGCGCGTTATCGCAACCCGACATGTTGAACCATCGCTCCACATGCTGATCATAGAGCCCGAGGTGGTGCCGCCGGGCCCGTTGGGCGCAGTCGGGTCAGGGGTGCGGATCAGCCACACGGTGGGGCGTCCCGCTGACTGGGCGGAGGGCTGGCGAGCCTCGCCGTCGTGTGTGCCCCACCTGACTCGGGTTGCGGCTGCTCGGGTGCGGCGTGCTCGGGTGCGATGTGGATCGGCCGGGCGGGCACCCCGGCGACGACCTGCGCGGCCCGGATGTCGTCGGTGACGACGGACCCGGCTCCCACAACCGCTCCGTCGCCGATGCTGCGCAGGCCGACGATGCTCGCCTGCGCGCCGACGGCCACCGCACCGGAGAGCCGGGCCCCCGGCGCGACCGTGACATAGTCCGCCCAGGCGGCAGTCGTGTGCCACGCTGGCGCCGATGTTCACCACTACGTGCCGACCGGTTTCGACGTTGGTGGTGATGCTGGCAAGAGCACAGACGACGGTACCCGGCCCGAGCTTCACGTCACCTCCGACGCTGGCCCGGGGATGGACGAGGGTCGCCGGCCGCGGGCGCTGGCGTACTGGTCGACGCGGGACCGGGTGGCCGCGTCGACGAAGCCGATCAGGTAGTCGGCGTCGAGCCGATCGAGCAGGTCGAGTCCACCGAGGAGCGCGGCTCCGCGCCGGGCGAGTGGATCCGGGTCCACGCGGTCGTCATCGACGAAGCCGAGGACGTCGTAGCGGGGACCCTCGGTGGCCGCGTTGACCGCCTCCACCAGATCGAGCAGTTCCCGGCCGTGCCCTCCCGCGCCCACGATGACCAGCGAGCGCAGGTGAGCGGGCACGCGGCGACCGCAGCCCCCGATCTAGACGAGTTCAATCTGACACTCAGAGTAGTCGATTGGACCTTCTGGATGGCGTGGTGTCGCTCTTCGTGAAGAGATAGCCGGCGCAGGCGACCGATCATACTACTATTCGTATCATCATGATCTCGAAGGGTGATGAATGGTGAAGGTAGTCGTGACGGGTGGGGCCGGCTTCATCGGGGCCCACCTGACCAGAGCGCTCCTCGCGGCGGGCGCGGAGGTCGTCGTGATCGACGATCTGAGCACCGGGGCGCTGTCGAATCTCGCCGGGCTGCCGGCCGAGCTCGTCGTCGGCAGCGTGACCGACCGGACGCTGGTCGAACAGGCGTGCACCGGAGCGTCGAGCATCGTGCACCTGGCTGCCCGGCCGTCGGTCGAACGGTCGTTGCTCGACCCGATGGCCACCCACGCGGTGAACGCGACCGGCACCCTGACGGTGCTCGGCGTCGCCCACCGGGCCGAGACGCACGTCGTCGTCGTGTCCTCCTCATCGGTCTATGGTGATCAATCGGCCGCTGGTGCTCAGCCGGCGGCCGGTGTTCAACCGGCGGCCGATGACCGGTCGGCCGCCGATGGCGCGGGCCCGCTGCCGCGGTCGGCGGGCACCCCGTGCCTTCCGCGCAGTCCCTTCGCGGCCTCGAAGCTCGCCGCCGAGGGATATGCGCTGTCCTACCAGGCCAGTTTCGGTCTGCCGGTGCTCACGGTCAGACTGTTCGACGTGTTCGGCCCGTACCAGTCCGCCGGGCACGCGTACGCGGCCGTGGTGCCGACCTTTATCGAGGCTGCGTTGGCCGGCCGGCCGCTGACGGTGCACGGGGACGGCCGGCAGACGCGCGATTTCATCCCTGTCGAGCTGGTCACCGGGATGCTGTGCGATGCGGTGTGCCGCCGGCTGACCCATCCACACCCGGTCGACATCGGGTCCGGGACCCGTACCGACCTGCTCACCCTGATCGTCCGGCTGGAGGGGATCCTCGGCCGGCGGCTGGTCGTCGAGCACGCCGCGCCCCGGCCCGGGGAGATCCGGGACTCCCAGGCGGACACGACGACGATGCGTTCGCTGTTCCCGGACGCGCCCGGGGCGGATCTCACCACCGCGTTGACGGCAACCGTGGCCTGGTACGCCGACCGGCTGGCGGGCGGACCGGGCACCGGCCCCAGCCGTCCTCCCGTGACGGCTGGGGCCCGTGCACCGGCGAGTGCGGCCCCCGTGCGAGGCGGCAGTGACGGCACGCCGTGACGGCACGCCGTGATGTGGATCGCTGTAACGATCCGCTTGCCATCGTCGGCATTCACGACTTTTTGACCTTCCCGAACGGGTTACCGGGCCGGGTGCGGTCGACGGTTGGACGCCGTGGGCTGGATGGGAATCCGCCCGGTCACGTCCGCGCCGGCCGGGACCTCGTCCGCCGCGGCGTCCGTGCCGGCGAGGGCCGCGAGTTCGGCCAGCACCTCTTCCGGCGGGGCCCAGGGATCGAGGGCGATGGCATGGGTCGGGTCCAGGGCGGGCACGCCCACGTGCGAGATCAGCGGGTGGTGCGGTCGATGGTCGTCCTCGCCTGCGCCGAGGAGCTCCTCATGGAGCTTCTCGCCGCGGCCAAGCCCGGTGTAGACGATCTCGATCGGCCGGTTCTCCCGAGCCACGAGCCGGGCGGCCACGTCCGCGATGCGCACCGGCTCGCCCATGTCGAGCACGAGGGCCTCGCCGGGTGATCCCAGCGCCCCAGCCTGCAGGACCAGCTGCACCGCCTCGTGGATGGTCATGAAGTACCGGGTGACCTCGGGGTGGGTGACGGTGATCGGCCCGCCGGCGGCCAGCTGGCCGGCGAAGACGGTCAGGACGGAGCCGTTGCTGCCCAGGACGTTGCCGAACCGGACGCTGACCAGCGTTCCGCGGGCCCGGCGGGCGAGGCACGCGGTGAGCCGCTCGGTGATCCGCTTCGAGTAGCCGAGGGCGCTCGTCGGGTTCGCCGCCTTGTCCGTGGAGATGTTGACCAGCCGGTCGACGCCGCAGGCCACGGCCGTCTCCAGGATCGTCAGGGTGCCCCAGACGTTGGTCTTCACCGACTCGCCGGGGAAGCGTTCGAGCAACGGGAGGTGTTTGAGCGCGGCGGCGTGGAAGACGACCTCGGGCCGGCGCTCCGTGAACAGTGTGGTCATCAGGTCGATGTCGCGGATGTCGCCCAGCACGATGGCGTCGTCGTCGAGCATCGCCCGGCCGGAGATCGACAGCTGCACCGCGCGCAGTGCCGACTCGTCCCGGTCCAGCATGATCAGTTCGGCCGGCCCGTAGCCGGAGATCTGCCGGCACAGCTCCGAGCCGATCGATCCGCCCGCCCCCGTCACGAGCACCCGTCGGCCCGCGAGGTAGCTCGCGGCGGCGGACATGTCGGTGCGGATCTGCCGCCGGCCGAGGAGGTCGGCGAGGTCGAGGTCGCGGATGTCCCCGACGCCGACCCGCCCGTCGATCAGGTCCGCGACGCGGGGAAGCACCTTCACGGTCAGCCCGGCGCCCTCGGCGATTGCGCTGATCTCCCGCAGCAGTGTGCCGTCGGCGCTGGGGATCGCCACGAGCAGGGTTCTGGCCCCGGTCGACTCGGCGACGGCGCCGATCCGCTCCCGGCCACCACGTACCCGGACCCCGAGCAGCTGGAGGTTGTGCGTGCTCGGGTCGTCGTCGAGCAGCGCGACCGGGTAGTAGGGACTGTCCCGGGTGCGCAGCATGGCCGCCAGTACCCGTTCGGCCCCGTCACCGGCGCCGAACACGAGGAGCGGTTCGGCGTGGTCCCTGTTCGGCCGGCGGAGGTGTTCCTCGGTCAGCCGCCAGAGGTAGCGGATGCCGAACATCACGACCAGGGCCACCGCGCCGCCCAGCGGCGGCACGCTCAGCGGGACGGGTCTCGGGGAGCCGAACACGGCGATGACGACGACCACGCTGACGACCGTGAGCAGGACCGACACGAGCAGGCCGAGGACCTCCTCGAAGCCGCCGAAGCGGTAGCGCCCCAGGTAGAGGTGCAGGGCGGTGCCCAGGAAGTGGAGCACGCAGACGGCGAGCGTGCAGATGACCCAGAAGCCGAGATCGCTCAGCGCGCCGAGAGTGAAGTCCAAGCGGCCGATCTGGGCCGAGATGAGGCCCAGGACCAGCGCCGCGCTGTCCAGAGTGATCTGCAGGCCAACCCGCTGGCGGAGGTTGAGCCGGGAGGCGCGCCGTGCGATGTGTGCTGTCCACCGACCATGACTCACTCCGTCTACTCTACGTCTCCACATGAGGCCATAGAGTAAGCGTGGCTAAGAGTAAAAGAATGACTACCCATCGAGTATGTTGAGTCGGTCTTCGATGACGGTGAGTGGTCGGGACCGAGGTCCCGGGAGGGTGGTCGACGGGTGGAGCTGCGCGACTACGTCCGTGTTCTGCGCCGAAGCTGGATAATCATGATTGCCGGCATGGTCCTCGGCGGGCTGCTGGCCGCCACGGCGACCTGGCGAACGACGAAAGAGTACGCCGCCTCGGTGACGATGGTCGTCTCCTCGTCGGACAACGGCGCCGGAGCCGTCTCGGCCTACCAGGGAGGCCTGTTCTCCCAGCAACGCGTCAAGTCCTACGCCAACCTGGTGGCCAGCGAGCGGGTGGCGACGGCCGTGATCGCACGCCTGCACCTGCACGCGACTCCGGAGGCCCTGCGGGCCCAGATCAGCGCGCACGCCGTCCCGGACACCGTGCTGTTCCAGGCCGTCGTGCGCGATCCCGACCCGAGACGAGCCATGATCATCGCAGATGCTGTCGGTGAGGCGTTCTCCACCACCATTGCGGAGATCGAGACGCCGTCGGTCGACGAACCGCCCTCCGTGCGGGTGACTGTCTGGGAACACGCGAAGCTGCCCGTCTCGCCCGTCTCGCCCCAGCCGATCCGCGACCTCGCGCTCGGAGTGCTGCTCGGGCTGATCGTCGGCATCGCCGCCGCGGTCGTCCGGTACCGCCTCGACACGAGCGTGTCCAGTGAGGACGACGCCCGTGAGACGACCGAGCTGCCCAACCTCGCCGTCATCGGCTACGACGGTGCCGCCGCCCGGCATCCCCTCATTGTCAACACCGGGCCCCGCTCGGCCCGGGCGGAGGCGTTCCGCCAGCTGCGGACCAACCTGCAGTTCATCGAGGTGGACACCGGACCTCGATCGATCCTGGTGAGCAGTGCGGTCTCCGGTGAGGGCAAGACCACCGTGGCCTGCAACCTCGCGATCACCCTGGCGCAGGGCGGTGCGCGGGTCTGCCTGATCGAGGGGGACCTGCGACGGCCGTCGTTCGGCGAGTACCTCGGGGTCGAGTCCGCCGCTGGGCTCACCTCGGTCCTCATCGGCGCCGCGGACCTCGACGACGTCCTGCAGCCCTGGGGGGAGGGCCGGGTCGGGGAGGGGCGCGTAGAGGTCCTCGCTAGCGGCCCCATCCCGCCGAATCCCAGCGAGCTGCTCGGCTCCAAGGGCATGGCCGAACTCATCAACCTGCTGTCCGCCCGCTTCGACATCATCCTGGTCGACGCCCCGCCCCTGCTACCGGTGACCGACGCGGCCGTGCTCGCCACCCGGGTCGAGGGGGTTCTGCTGGTGATGCGGGCCGGTCGGACCCGCCGCGAGCACCTCCGGCGGGCCGTCGAGGCGCTGCGGGCGGTCGACGCCCGGATGATCGGCACCGTGCTGAACATGGTGCCGGTCAAAGGACCCGATGCCTACGACTACGGCCCGCGCGACGGTTACGCGCCACGCGGCCGGCACGCCAGGACCTCCTCGCCCCGAACCCTGGAGATCCCGGCGCCCGATTCCGGAGTCCGGCCCGCCTGGCCGGTCATCTCGCCTCCGTCACCGGCGCTGCCGCCACCGGCTCCGGCTTCTCCTGCTCCGGCCGCGACGCCGGTTCCCGCCACCACGGAGCGTCTCGGGATAGTCGACGGTGGCGACGAGCCGAGCTCGGCGCGGGACCCGCTGCCCGACGGCGCCACGACCGGCCCGAGCGGCGGACCGCACGTCAGGGTGCCGGCGGCACGCGGATTGGCTGAGGAGATCATCTCCGTCGGCGGAAGGACACCGCGCGGTACGGACCCGGCTGGCGGGACGACGCCGGATGACGACGGCGCGACCCGGCCGCCGTTCTCCCCATGACGGGTTCGCCACCGGGGGAGAGCACCGGGTCCGCTCCGGGCCCGGATCCGGTGGGCCTGGATCCGGTGGTCCTAGATCCGGTTCCGGACCGAGACCGGGTTCCGGACCTGTTCACGCGGGCGCCCGT